>CAMYOI010000831.1:1489-2299 GCA_947259955.1 uncultured Gammaproteobacteria bacterium | reverse complement strand
CGGGCAATGTGCTCAACACCTATCACTGGACCCCGCTTGGCGTCGACAGGGTAAGGGTGTCACGGGGCTGGTTCACGCCGCAGGGGGAATGGTCGGAGGTGATCGACCGGCTGGCGGAACAGGATCGCGACACCACCGTCGCCGAGGACGTCCTGCTGGTGGAATCCGTTCAAAAAGGTCTCGGCAGTCTGGGCTACCGCACACCTGGGCCGCTCGTTCTCGATCCCGGTAGAGGCCTGAAAAGCGAACATTCCATCAAGTCCCTGCAGGACTGGACGCGGCAGGCCATGGCCACGACCGGCCGATGTGTGAGTGACCAAAATATTTGATGGGGAATCCGCTGTTTTTGAGCAAATTAATTGATGGTGCTCGTGCCAAGCCTTTGAACTATCATACTTTGCAATTTATTTGAGGTTTGGGAAGCAGTTCTCATACTTTTTCGCTGGCAAATAAAATCAATCGGTTGTAGACGGCCCATCAAATAATTCTTGGCTCGCGTGGTAACTGTGCGCCTTTTTTCTCGTGTTAAGTGTGTGCCGGCATGGATCGCGCTAATGCTCGCGCAATGGATGGTCCAGCCGTCGGCCTGTGGCCGTCGAATGGCCGGAATCGGGCGTGAAGCGGCCGGTCTAATAAAAACACTTGATCGGGCCGGAAATTGCCCATTGCTGCCACTCGCGGCATTTTCTTGAACTGGCGCTTTCGGCCAGGACCGGCCGTTCAGGTAGGGAGTCGCGAACGGCTACAAAATACTCGATCCAAACCTGCCACTCGTTGGCTCGTCGGATCATCGTCTCTATTGCACTAACC
>CAMYOI010000831.1:0-1461 GCA_947259955.1 uncultured Gammaproteobacteria bacterium | reverse complement strand
ACGGGTTGACGGTTCGGTCCTCACCCACCTGCAACTCGCTGAAAGCGTCTGGGACCCCGACAAGGGTCAAAGCAAGATCAACATCGTCTACAACTGCGGGCGGGCGGACGACCCGGAAGTGGCCGAACGCCTGCGACGCCTGGCGCGCAGCATTCTGAGGCGATGCTCCCCGGAAGAGGTAGTGGCTGAGGATGCGTGCTGGAACCTGATCGACGCATGGCCCTATGGTGATCTTTACGTACTCGAACAGTTGTGGCGTCGACTCGGATTTGTCGAGGTGATTGCGGAGGTGGTGGGCAAGCGCAAGCTGGGATTCGCGGTGGAGCGTGCGTTGTTTGTGATGGTGGCGAACCGGGCCTTGTCGCCGAGCTCGAAGCTGTACTGCTACGAGCAATGGTTGTCATTGAAGGCACGGAGGGTTTGGCGCTGCATCACCTGTACCGGGCGATGGATTTTCTGGAAGAGAACAGGGCGGTGCTGGAGGAGGCGTTGTACTTCCGCATGGCGGATCTGTTGAATCTCGATGTGGAGCTGATCTTCTATGACACGACGTCATTGCACTTCGAGATCGACGAGGAAGATACCGGAGTGGGAGAAGACGAGGAGGTATACGGCAGTGTGGCCGCGGGCCACCGGCGTTACCGTGCGCCGAGAAAGAGAGGCAAGGCCAAGAATGGGCGAGATGATGCGCCGCAGATCGTGGTGGGTCTGGCGGTCACACGGGATGGCTTTCCGGTACGTCACTGGGTATTTCCCGGCAACACTGTCGATGTCACTACGGTGGAGCAGGTAAAGCGGGACCTGAAGGGCTGGCAGCTTACGCGTTGTGTGTTTGTGGGCGATGCGGGGATGGTGTCGGAGAAAAATCTGAAGCGTCTGGCCCGAGGCGGGGGCAAGTACATCGTCTGCATGCCGGTGCATCCGGGTGGTGAGGTGGCCACGCAGGTGGTGAACCGTCCGGGGCGTTACCAGGAGGTGAGCGAGAACCTGCGCGTCAAGGAAGTCACGGTCGGTGATGGGGAGCGGCGCCGGCGTTACGTCGTGTGTCACAACCCGCAGGAAGCCCAACGCCAACGGCTGCATCGCGAGACAGTGCTCGAACATCTCAGCGCGGAACTCGACAGTCTGCGCCATCAAAGCGGCAAGACGCACACCCGGCGCGTGTGCGAGTTGCGCGCCAGTGGCCGCTATGGCCGATATCTTCGCCTCACCCGCACCGGCAAGCCCGCCATCGACCGGGCCCGGGTCAAGGCGCTGGCACGCCTCGACGGCAAGTTCGTCGTGCACAGCAACGACGATACGCTCTCTGCAGAAGACATGGCGCTGGGCTACAAGCAGCTGCAGCGTGTGGAGGAAGCCTGGCGGACACTGAAAAGTGGTTTGAAGCTACGCCCTGTGTTTCACTGGGCGCCGCATCGCATCCATGCCCATGTGGCGCTCACCGTATTTGCGCTGTTGCTC
>CAMYOI010000830.1 GCA_947259955.1 uncultured Gammaproteobacteria bacterium | reverse complement strand
AATGATGCTGCCATGGCCAATTATGGTGTTTGAACCCAGTTCGGTTGAATCACATACCTTGCAACGCTCGCCAATATTGACGGATGTCTCCGGCGCGCGCCGGCAGCGGACAATGGACCCTGCTCCGACGACAGTTTGATCGGGCAAAGGCCGGCCGGGCAGCCTGATACCTGGAACGAGGCCCCGCAGGGCCATCACATTCGCCGAATGATAGGTGGCCAAGCTGTCGATCAGGCAGGGATGCAAGTTGCAGTGCGAACAAACCTCACCCCACGATATGTCCTGTCCGTATGGGGAATGCCGGTCAGGCAATGCAATACCCATGGCCACGAAGATATCGGCCGATGTGATCTGATCACGCCGCCCGAGCGCTTCTTTCAAAAAACCCATCGGCCGCAGCATGTCTCCGCGCACCGCTATCCAATCACTTGCCGGATCCATTTGCGCGGCGTCGAGTGCTGCGGGCAACTCCATCTCGGCAACTACGGATAGGTGCCTTAAGTTCAACCCGAAGCGGTTCCCATTGCCAAAGAAGGCTTCGACTTCATCGGAAAAACACATCGATAAAACCGTGGCGTCACGGATTCCGAGGTCGTAAAGTTCTTCAAGCGTAATCTGGAGAAGCGGCTTGTTGCCAACCGGCAGTAGGGCAACTGGTCGCCTCGCGGTCAGGGGCCACAGCTCCTGGCCATCCCGATCAACAAGAATAATCGCATGCATGATCTTATCTCCTTCAGTAGGCACCACGGCCGGTGATAACCGCAGGGATTGTTCTGAACAACAGACTGAGGTCGCTTCGAAGCGAAGGCTCGTAGACGTAGTCGAGATCCAGTTGGATTTGTTTTTCCCATGGCAATTCGGCACGTCCCGAAACCTGCCACGTACACGTGATGCCAGGCTTCACGTTCAGCCGTGTAAGCTCCTCGAGCTGCGACAACCGGCGGATCAAACGTCCGACGCGGGTGACACGCGGATCACTCCGCATCTTGAAGTGACCTCCTGACCGATCGCTTTCTTCCAGCAATCTGGCTCGCCGCGCCTCAGCGTCGATATACATCGAGCGGAATTTCCAGATGTCGAACCTGACACCGTTTAGGCCAACCCTTTTCTGCTTGAAGAAAACCGGCCCAGGAGACTCTACCTTGATCGCCAGGGCGGTCATCAACAGGATGGGTGACAGGGCCGAAATTGCCGAGCTTCCTATCAGGATGTCCAGCAACCGTTTGCCAACTGCAAAAAATGCAAAGCGCCGGCGCCATGATGTCGTACTTTTTGCAGCGCTTGCCTGAGCTTTTGGTGTTACCTGAGGCAAGCTGCGCATACGCTTAGTGTGCGTCCACTCGATCAGACAGCGCATAACAAACAGCACATTGCCGATCAGATAACGTCGTGCCAATCGTCTGGGCTCTTGTATCAGGCGCCAAGCCCATTCCATTCCGCACCGCCTAAAGAACCGCGGTGCGCGCGGGATACGTCCGGAAACAAAATCAAACAGTCCGCCAACACCAATAGACACTTTGGGGGCAAGGCGTTCCAGATTACGGTGGATCCACAGCTCTTGACGCGGCGCGCCAAGGCCGACCAGCAATATGTCTGCGCCGCTGGCATTTATCTCAGCAATGACATCGGCTTCTTCATCACTGCTAAAGAAACCATCCCGTGCGCCGGCTATTTGCACACCCGGAACTGCCCGGCTGACGTTTTCGGCTGCCGCTATTGCGATGCCCGGCTTTCCTCCCAGCAGAAAGATGCTCTTGTCATGTTCTGCCGCGGCTCTGCACAACAACGGAAACATGTCGGTCCCGTTCACGTTGTCCCTGATCTTCACATTGTTCAGTTTGGCGGCCAACTTGACGCCAATGCCGTCTGCAAGCACTCGACGCTGTCTCGACAGTACACGGGCATAAGACGCATTGAGATGGGCATGGTTGAGACAGTCGGCATTCACAAAGGCAATGCTCGAGGGCTCTGAACCGTCTGCTGCTGCCATCACGTTGTTAATGGCTTCATCCATCGTGAGATTGTCGATGTGGACACCGAATAGCGACAGCTGTTTGTTGTTGCCGGTTCGGACAGACCCTTTATCGGTTAC
>CAMYOI010000829.1:1134-2322 GCA_947259955.1 uncultured Gammaproteobacteria bacterium | reverse complement strand
GTCCTTGATGGATTCCAGTCAGCGAATCCCCGAGCCGGTGTTCGACATTGTGATGTCGAGTTACCATTTCCCACCACTGTTCCCATTTATGTTGTGGATTTTTGGGGGAGGCGCAGACTTTCCGTGGGCATCTCACTTGATCAACACCGCGTTTGTTCTGGCTGGGTTTGTCAGTTATTTCGTCTGGTTGAGAGTACTTGGCACGGCTTGGTACAACGCATTGGTCTTTGTGTGCGTTTTCGCAGTGCTTCCCCCTGTTGTCTATTTCGCCAACTATATCGTCAGCGAGTACCTTTATCTTTCTTTAACATTGCTGGGGTTGGCCGCACTCGAACGTTCACGAATCAAACCGTCGTTGATATATGCGTCCGCAATCATGATCGGCTTGGCGATATCAACTAGGACCATCGGTGTTGTATTGTTACCGGTACTGGCATTGGTGGCGTTTCGGGTGCAGCGAAGACACCTCATTCTCGTTGTTGCCATTTCGGCAAGTCCATTTCTCTTATGGACTTTGTATAAAACATCTTTTGGTTCCTCGAACTATGTGAGTTCATTTTTCCTTTCTCACAAAGAGAATATTGCAACGAGTCTTGCCGTTTATGCCTGGGTCAACCTTCAGGTCATGGGTCTGAGTTGGATCAAGTCTTTCGATCACTTTATTTCGGACTATTCCACAATCCCCTGCACGGTCCTCGGAATTTTGGTGTTTATTGGGTGGTTGCTTCGCATTGTGCAAGCCAAAGCGGACGCAATATATGTGCTGCTCTATTTGCTGATATTGATACCTTGGCCGCACCCTGATCACATACACCGCTTTCTACTTCCATTACTACCGATATTTTTATACTACGGATCAATCGCTTTAGATATGATTTCGAAATGGTCCGACAAAAACATTACGAATGTGTTGGTTCGAACCGGGTATTTCGCTTTGCTTTTGGCGCTTACAGTCCCTACGAATATAAACCTGATAGAGCGCCTCACAACTTCGGTGCCTTCGCACCTTGCCGACTATAGTCGGAGCCAATTCTGGCTGTTTTCCCGCAAACCTGATGAAGCGATAGATATAATGGAGTTTCTTCACAGCCTGAATGGATCGATGGTTGAAGTCTCCACGACTCCAAGTAGTGAATGTATCTGGTCTATCGAACCCGCTCGGCAGATGCTGCTATCTAAAAGGGCGAG
>CAMYOI010000829.1:0-1115 GCA_947259955.1 uncultured Gammaproteobacteria bacterium | reverse complement strand
GAAAAATCAAAATAGTTGTCGATTCACCTCCAATCCTGCGCGAGTTGGGCTTAGCTTGTTCCCGTCCGGAATACGCACTGGTGATGGAGCAGGTCCTACCAACGGACGCCGGAATCCAGCAAGTCATTGACAACCTGGATCCCGGCGTACGCCGGAATGACGATTATTGTATTTCCTGGATAGGAACTAGCTTGGGTAAGCTGCCAGGAATAATTCCAGCCCGCTATGGCGATGAGGAAGTCAACGCAGCACGTGCAAGATGCTGGAATAGTTGTCCGTCCACACGTTAGCAATCGAATCGCCATTCAATTCCTGCCACCCAAGTTGTTTCAGCGCGGCAACTTTACCCTTGTCTTCACTCATCACGAGCCAGATTGATGGCAGTTTGTTTTGAGCTCTCTGGGACTCATTCTCGATTCCGCTGGCCTTTGTCAGGCAGGTTAAGTTCTTGACCTTTGCCAGAGAACACAGCAAACCGCTGAAATCGAGAAAATTGTTGGAGATGTTGTATAGAAGCAGACCGTCCGTTCGTAGTTTTTCCATATAGAGCGTCAATGACTCGAGAGTCAGCAGGTGTGTCGGGGGACTGCCGCCGGAAAATGCATCGAGAACGATCAGATCGTAGTAGGTATCATCGGTATTCTGTAGAGTCAGCCTTGCATCGCCGAGGGTGAAGCCGTTGACACTATTGCGCTTTTTCGCTGTGCCGACATAGTCGAAATAACGCTCGTCATTGGCAATACCGATAACCACGGGATCGATCTCATAGTAGTCATATTGATCGCCGGTGCTGCCATAGGCGGATAGAGTCCCCGCCCCGAGTCCGACGACAGCGACCTTGCCGAGCTCCGGGCGAAAACGAAGAAAGACGTCTCCAGCCGGGCTCGTTGGGTGGAAATAGGCTGCCGGCAGGTTTCTGATTTCCGGCTTGTTTGACTGTATTCCGTGAACAGTGCCGCCGTGCCACAACAGGGTCCGCTGATTTAGATTGTCCACGAGCACCCTGTGAACTCCGTAAAATGTGCGCTCCTGTAGTATTAGATCGTGATTTGTACTGGCACCGTACACCAGATATCCCGCGAGGGTGCAGCTGAAAAGACTGATCACGAACCGCC
>CAMYOI010000828.1:1093-2294 GCA_947259955.1 uncultured Gammaproteobacteria bacterium | reverse complement strand
CTCCTCGCCGGATGTCCGACCGTCGGGGTACGGACTGGGGCTTCGTTCGTGCGGGACGGCATGACGGGCTTCCTCGTAGAACGACTGCCACCGGGCGTGCAATGCACGGAGAGCGACGCCGATCAATGCGCACTGGCGGATTACGTCGACACTGTGGACCGTGCCCAAATTCTCGATCGTCACGAAGTTCGAGTCCAAGCTGCGACGGACTTTCGATCGGACGCGATTGTGGACGGTTTAATCGTGTCGCTGGAACAGCAACGATCGCTCGCAGATGCATGAACAATCGTCGGAGTGCCGATCTGGACGCCGTGGGGTTGGGCCGTCGACCGCAAGCGATTGACCTGGCTGATCGTCAACTGGTGCTTTCGCAACCGCAAGTGCTTCACCTGCCAGTTCCGCTCCCAATACCGTCGGACCCGCCGCGAAGTGTTTCCGATTCTCAGTCGTATTCAGAATATTGGTTACGAACTCGGTGAGAACGGTCGGACGCCTGAGTGGTATCGGGCAAATCACCGTACGCCGTGGGTGGCGGGCAGCGTCGAAGCAGGCTCAGAATGGGTGATGGGCTGATCTCGTGCCTTTACTTGCTCACCGAGGCGAGGGACCATTGGTCCCGCAGTGTCCCCGTGGAGAAGCTCTCCGCCGTAGATCTTGCCTCAGAACGACAGACGTCCATTACGGCCCAACGCAACCCGCTGGCGGGCGATGCAACCGCTGTCCCGAAGAAATCTGGCTATCTGCTGGCGGTGTGCCAACCCGAGGCAGCTTGCGCGCGATTGAGAAGCAGTGTTTTGGTGGCAAACGAGCCGAAGGTGCGGAGTCGCCCGTTAGAGCACCCCGATTCAACAAAGACTGTCACGTCAAGTATCATGGAAGGTTGCGAAAGCAAAGGAGTCAAGGGTTCACTGAGCCATGCAATTTGCGAATAGGACAGGCAGGAGCAAGTGCGGAAGCGGAATACACACAATACGAACGATGCAGATGATCCAGCGGCAATGGCAGGACTGCCCCTCGCAACGTCGATCTTGCGGGCCAAGGTGCGGCCACCCGAGAAGGCGTCGGGCTTCCTCGTTCGTCCGCGGTTGCTAGAACTGCTGCAGCAGAACCCTCGCCGCCCGCTGACTGTCGTGTCGGCGCCGGCAGGCTATGGCAAAACCACTTTGGTGACGCAGTGGTTACAGGCCGCCGAAGCCGAGCC
>CAMYOI010000828.1:0-1078 GCA_947259955.1 uncultured Gammaproteobacteria bacterium | reverse complement strand
CAAAACCACTTTGGTGACGCAGTGGTTACAGGCCGCCGAAGCCGAGCCTGCCTGGCTGCAGTTGAGTGAAGACGATAGCGAACTCAGGACCTTCTTGAGTTACCTCGTGGCGGCAGTTCAAGTCCGCTTTCCCAAAGCATGCTCTGACACCGCGGCTCTTCTGGAGGCGGCGCAATTGCCCCCGGCATCCATGCTCGCGGACACTTTGAGCAACGATCTAGATTCAGTGTCTCGACCTTTGGTCTTGGTGCTTGATGATTACCATCTCGTTTCAGACGCCGAGATCCATGAACTACTCGATACCCTGATGCGGTATCCTCCCCGTCCCCTGCATCTGGTCCTGGTGACGCGGTACGATCCGGCGATTTCGTTGGCGTCACTGCGGGTGCGTGGTTGGTTGACCGAAATTCGACAGGAAGATCTCAGGTTCACGAAAACGGAGGTCAGCGAGGTTCTTCGCGAGATGGCGGAAGTTTCGGTGAGTGATGCCACACTTGACCATCTCGAACAGGAGTTGGAGGGGTGGATTGTTGGCTTGCATCTCGTCGGACTTGTGCTTCGCAATCAACCAGACCCGGCGGCCTTCCTGTCCGGCTTGAAAGGCGGATTTCAGCGAGTCTACGACTACCTTTCGGAACAAGTACTGGCGGGACAACCAGAGTGGGTACGTGAACGCTTACTGCAAACGTCTATCCTAAGTCGTTTCTGCGTTTCCCTTGTCGAGGCCGTTACTGCGGAAGAGTCGAGCGCGAGAATTACCGGTGAGGACTTCGTTCAACACATACAGCTGGCCAATCTGTTCACAGTGCCCTTGGATTCGCAGGGCGAATGGTTTCGCTACCACCATCTATTTCAGGACCTCCTAAAACGTCAACTAGAGCGATCCCATCAACCGGGTGATATCGCAGCCTTGCACTCGCGGGCCAGCGCGTGGTTGGAGAGTCAAGGGTTGATCACGGAATCGATCGAACATGCGCTGGCGGCAGGCGATGTCGTGCGGGCGGCCAAGGTCATCGAGCGGTGTCGCCGCGACGAGTTCGCAGCAGATCGTTGGTATGTGGTTGAGCGTTGGCTGTCG
>CAMYOI010000827.1 GCA_947259955.1 uncultured Gammaproteobacteria bacterium | reverse complement strand
CGGAACCGATGGGCGTGATGTTCGGCCTTCTCCAAGGCTGAACCGTCCATATTGCCCATGAAGGTCCAGTCGATGAAGTAGGCATAACCAAGGCCCGTATGGGCCGGCACAAGGTCCGCATCGAATTCCAGGGCCTTGGAGCAATAGCGTTTCGCTGGCTCGATACTGTCTGGCTCGAGCCGATGAACAAGGCCGATGGCGCTGTAGATCCATTCGTAGGGTCCGAATTCGTCTGGTGTCTTATTACGGATATCCTTTGCGACCGACTGCCAGATGGGTTCGGAAAGTATCGTGGCGTTCGGCACCGGCCACCTCCCGGCGCGTCGGTCCTCCCGGGTGGATCCCTTAGAAACGCTGCGATAAGATTGGCGGGCTGGCGCTAGTTCCGCCGCGACCAGATCTGCTGCGATCCGTCCTGGAGATATTTGAACACCAGGTCGCCTGCCGGGTTGAAGCGGTAGCGGACAAAAGGCGCCCACTGCGCTCCGTCCTGGGACAGCTGGAGCATATCGGCCTGGAGGCGGTAGTACACCCGCGTGCCGCCGCCTTGCCAGGGGACCTCCATCCCCATCCCCACCGAACGGGAGCCGAGATCCAGCATGGTTCCGTCGGCTCCGATCTGCATGCCGATCTCGGTGGCGATGCTCCCTACTTCGCTGTTCATGATAACCTGGGTTGTCCAGATACCGACGATGGGGTTGTCCGCACCGACATCGGGATTCAACTTCGCGCCGGCGTCGGACTCACCTCCAGATAGCACAGCCTGGGTGGAGATGCGCGTGGCGTAAATCACCACCGCCTGATCTCCCAGTGGCCGGCCCGAGGCGTCGTTAGGAATGAGAAGAAACCCATACTCTTCGTCCTCGTCAGCGAAAAACTCGAAACTGCCTCCCGCTCCCGTGGCGGCGGCCAATCTCCCTTCGATGGTGACGTCGCCCTCGTCGTCCACCCCCTGTCGCCCGGCCACGTCCAGGCTCAGTGCGCCCCCGAATAGGCGTCCGATGACTTGATCGTCCTCCTGGACCTGAACGATGAGGGTCATGGGCGTGTCCATGTAGTCGAGCTGATAGGTATCATATGGATACTAGGATAACTGCTATGCTGCTTGCCAGCGATGTGCCCGCGGTCGGCATGCCGGACAGATGAACAAGTCGATAGGATGGGTCTCGATTGCCACCATTCATGTGCCTCGACGCTGACTCCAACCCCTCGCACGAACCGGGTATATCGATGCTCAATAACTCGGGTGCACACCACTCTATGCGATACTATCCGCCGTCTTTTGTTCTATCTCGATTATCAATGTCAAAGGGCGGTCGATCCGGAAAGCTTGCATGCAGATGTCGTGGGATCAACCATGCTGGTCCAGCAAGATGAGCAAAAAGCTCACGCACGTATTCAGGATTCTTGTCGGCTTTTCGGAGAAACAATTTCAAAATATCACGGCCTGGTTTGTGAACTGCGGGGTGACGCCTTGCTGACCGAATTCGAGCGGGCCTCGGATGCCATTTCCGCGGCCCTTTCTTTTCAATCCGATCAGGAAAACTACAACGCGCAACTGGATGAAGATATCTGCCTAGCGATCCGGATCGGGATTGCAATGGGGGAAGTTGTCAATGCCGATGATACGATCACGGGTGCCGGGGTGGTGTTGGCGCAGCGCCATGAGCAGCTAGCTGAACCGGGGGGGACTATGTGTAACGCCGGCGATCCGCGAAGCGCCACCGCGGCGCCGCCGCCAGCAAGGTCAGCCAGAATCTGGTAGAGATTCTCGGTATAGGTCCGGTGACTGGCACGTTGTGGCTCAGAGGTGGGACCATCGCGTCTTTGCGAGCTTCGCCTCCGACAGATAGAGCTTCCCGACGGAATCGATCTGGACGATATCTGCCCCGATGAGCAGTTCGAGCGCACGTGGCTTGTGGTCCCGTGTACGCAGCATCCGATCTAACACCCCCTTTGGCGCGAGCCCTAGCTCTTCGCGGGAACGGGCATTATCGACACCGACCGCGCCTGTTTCTCGAAAGATCGAGATGACCTTGGGAATCGTCCGTAGCATGATGAGCCGCGGCACGACGAGCAGGGCTGCCACGGCGAGCCCGATAAATATCAATGCAATCTGAAGTTCAGTCAATTTCTATCATTTCCGTGATCCTGTGCATGGTGAATTACTATTTTTGGCAAAATCTTGAGCGGCGGCAAGCCCTGTTCACCCGGAAAGGTGCGGCAATCGAAAAATTCTTTCAATATATGCAGAGGATTGGCGAAGCGGTTTATCTTGTTTCTCTCCCAGTTGC
>CAMYOI010000826.1 GCA_947259955.1 uncultured Gammaproteobacteria bacterium | reverse complement strand
GGTACGGGAATGGCCCACGGAGCCCATCAGTCGCGGCGCCCACCAACATCCGACAAAGAAGCCAAGAAAGTGAGATGAACCCAGCAGACCTAACTGCGATCTGGTAAACCCTTCCTGGGTTCCCGAGAGCACGTCGAGAGGCCCTATGGCGCCGGAGCTCAGTTGCAGCAGCGCGATCGATATGAACAGGGCGGAAAAGGTGATTAGCAGACGCATAGGCGAGAATTCGTGCGAAGTGTCGTTATTCTTGGCCCTATTTCGAATCAATCGGACTCATTGATGCACACCCGTCCGATTCGGAGTTCGACTATGCGGTACGAATGCTGGCACCGTGTCGGAATACCACCTCGGTTCGCGTGCACAAAGAGCCAATCCCCAGCCTTCCGTTACCGCTGCACGAACACCATCGGCAAGATCGAAGTAACAACGCTTCGAAGTCGCTGATTTCATCGCGTCGAGGGCTTTCGGGCAGGTCGCCAGTACGCCAAGCCCGGCCGGCAGCATCAGTCCCTTCTGCGATCCACTGACAGCCAGGTCGACTCCCCACTCGTCCATGCGGAAATCGATACTCGCCAGCGAACTGACGCCGTCGACGAACATCAGAGCCGGATGATTGGCCGCATTCATTGCCTTCCGCAGGCCACCGATATCACTGGTAACACCGGTCGCCGTTTCATTATGGCAGGCTAGTGTACCCCGTTGGTGACGCCGGTCGCCGTGTCATTGTGACAAGCTAGGATACCCTTGATTTTGTTCGATGTATCGGCGCGCAGCACCTCCTCGATCCGTTCCAGTGGCACCCCCTCACCATACTCGACTTCGAGCACCTCCACCTCGAATCCCAATCGTTGCGCCATGTCGATCCAGAGATGGCTGAATTGGCCAAAACTCGACGCGAGGATGCGGTCACCCGGAGACAGCGTGTTGGTCAACGCGGCTTCCCAGGCCCCGGTGCCCGACGAGGGAAAGACAAACGTTTGCGCCAGTTCGGTCTTGAAGACCTTTTTCAAGTCGGTCAGCACACTCGTCGAAAGGTCCGGGAACTTGGAAGAGCGATGATCTTCCATAGCCACCACCATGGCACGTTGTACGCGATCCGGCACATTCGTGGGGCCGGGAACAAACAGAAAATTTTTGCCGGTTTTGATTCTCATAGTAGTAATTCTCTGTGGATGTTTCAGATTCGGTGTGGCCGTTGCGGCCTGCAGTTGTTTTCCCGGGCCGGATTGCCAAGTCCGCACAACGCGTGGCGCACCCCTTGGCAGCCAATAATCCAGTATAGTGGTATACAATATACCAAATTCTTTTATTCAAGCGGATTATGTCTTTCAAACCATTCCTCGATGACTACCGAAAAGATGAGTTCAGTCCTCGCAAGTCGCGGGGTTCAAATCCACAATGTGCGTGAATACCCTTGGACAGGAGCGAAAAAATGGAAAAAATCGTGGTTCTCGATCGCGCCACCATCGCGCCGAACATTAATGTACGAGCACCGGTATTTGCGCATGAATGGCTAGATTACGACAGTACCGCACCAGACCAGGTAGCCAGTCGGGCGGAGGATGCCAGCATTCTTGTTGTGAACAAGGTTCGCGTGAATCGCGAGAACCTGGCCGGGGCCAGCCGCTTGAAACTGATTACGGTAGCTGCCACGGGGCTGGACAACATCGATCTCCGGTATTGTCGTGAACACGGCATTACGGTCAGCAACATCCGCAACTATGCGGTGCACACCGTGCCGGAACATGCGTTCTCGTTGATCCTGGCGCTGAGCCGAAACCTGATTGGCTACCGCGAGGATGTTCCGGACAGTTCTGCTTCTTCAACGAGCCGGTTTTCGATCTGTACGAAAAGCGCTTGGGAATCTACGGCGAAGGTTCGATCGGTCAGTCGGTGGCGGCGCTCGGACGGGCTTTTGGCATGGAGGTCGTTTTTGCGGCTCACAAGGGTGTCGACGGGCTCGGCCCGCTTTACACACCGTTCGACGAAGTGGTTCGCACCGCGGATGTGCACACCCTGCATTGCCCCCTGGTGCCCGGCACTCGCGGTATGATCGGCCTGCCGGAATTTCGGCAAATGAAGCGCAATGCGATCATCATCAATACCGCGCGCGGCGGCTTGATTGTCGAAGACGATCTGGTCACCGCAGTGCGCGACGGATTGATCGCCGGCGCGGCCATCGACGTGCTTGCCAGTGAGCCGCCGGCAGACGACCATCCACTTGTGCTACTCTCCCGCCAGCGCAATTTTATCCTCACGCCGCACACCGCGTGGGCCAGCACCGAAGCGATGCAGACGCTGTCGGATCAGTTGATCGACAACATTGAAAATTTTATGGCCGGATCACCAAGTCACGTTTGCACCTGATTTGCCCGCCTCCAGCGGCCTCCCGCAGCTCCGCATAGCTTTCAAGTATCCGGCCAACTCCAATGGGATGCACTCTAGCCCGCATATTGCACCAGTATCCCGAGCGATGATACAGGACAGGTTTGGCTGAGCGCCGGTCTGGAGCGAGGAGCGCAGCCGGTGCTGCGGTCCGAGTGAAGATTAAGCTCAGGCAAAGCTGGACAATTCACGACGGGATAGGCCGACCACGATTACAAACTGACCTCTTGATCAATTTATCCAAATCGGTGTATTCGTGAAATAGAGCGAGAGGATCGAAAACAATCACGGCGCTGGCCGGCCGGGAAAATCCATCGGATCCGGATGTTGAAAACGGTATTCCAGAAGATGCATCAATAAACTGGAATCGACCTGCTTGAACGCTGTGGTTGGTTCATCAGAAAAAGTGGGGGCAACAAGTCCGGCTTTACCGGCCGCCGCCTGATAGAAAGCTCTGCGCGTCGGGTGCCCGGGACAGCACGCGTTTAACGTCTCGCCCCAAAGGTCCTGTTTCAGAATCTCTATCGTAATCGCCAGAC
>CAMYOI010000825.1 GCA_947259955.1 uncultured Gammaproteobacteria bacterium | reverse complement strand
GATTGTTTAAACATTGAAAAATTTTCCGATAGGTTGATGAGATCGTGCTGGGAGCTTGATTGTCGACTCATTGTGGCTGCGGACATGGCGGTGACAGCTGGTTGCACGTGAGGTCTTGTGATGGTCACAAACCGCAACTGATGCGGCGCAGTTTCAACATCTGTCCTCGGGTACCGCGTACGCCTGAGCGGCGTAACCCGTGGAATCAGCGTTAACCACGGCAGCCCGACGACGGCTGGCGAGAACGCGGTAGGTCAAATATCCGAAAGCGCAAACTATGGCTATGCGGGCGAGAACATAAGTTGCGGCATAAGTTGTAATGTCAGCTTCCATTGTGCCTCCTCGTTTTTGAATTTGGTAATGGGTCGAAGTATGGAGGGTCATCAGTCAATGGCGCGTGATAATCGCGGCGCCCGCTGTACACGTCCCGTTCACGCATTCGTTGTGGGCCCGCCCCAGCAAGGGGATTGCCACGACGCTGCCGGAGTCCGTCAGCGCGCCCCGATTCTCCCGTACAGAGGCGGACAGAAGTCAAACTAGATCCAGCAGGAGTCACCCGGCAGGAGAGGTGTGGGGCACGCCGAGCGCTCCTGTAAGAAGAAGGCCTCAGTGCCGACTATCAGAAGGACACTATCCGAAGGACCGGATCCTCATGGCGGCACCAGTACGGTTTTGAAGCTCCACTAATCTCTCTGTGATGTGAATGCAATATCCATGGAGGACTTCAATTACACCTTGAGTCCTGAAGTGGCTCGCGGTTACGGACACCTCTGGCGAGGCGTACGTCCTAGGGTGTCTGGGTCCTTCCCGTGGGTTTCGCCGTGAACGCCTGGATTCGACTCAGCGGTTCGATCCCGCGATCCATGTCGAAGTCAAATTTCCCCCGAAACTCGCAGCCCTCTGGAAGATCCATCGTTAGCTCCTCGGCCGTTCATGGATGAGACTTATCATCAACACTGATGTTTTCGCTTCGCAGCGTTGCTGAATTCATGTGCGTCTGTGTCTCCAGGTCGCGCCTTTGGCTACGAATGTTAACAACACAGTGATAGTTTACGTTTGTTGTGTGGCGGCCGTGTGTTCACCTGTGCGCGGTTAGTTCACGCAGCATTCACGGGCAATATCAATATACTGGTAGTTAGTAATTGCGTGTTCATCGAATACTTAAGGAGGCTCGGGGGTACGCTCATACCCGCGTTCTTTAGCGCCCTCAGTCACGCTTTTCCTCCTGACGGGCCGCCATTGCTCGTCGCCCGGCACCTGACCGGCCTCGACATATTCGCAATAGCATCGGCCCTGACGGTCTGGATGGCTGCGCTCGCCGTCGCCATCGGCTGTCTCATGGTCGTTGTAATGAAGGGGCCGGCATACGTTGCCGATGCATACCCGTTACCCGACAGCGAACACCCGGAAGATGCGAGAAATCCGCGACGAATGTGAAGCGCGCTTGCCCTGCCGACACGCATGATACTCATTAACAATGGGTAATGAAGCTTGAACGGCGGACGTTCAACCGCACATCGATATAAACACTCATAAGAGTAATCCACGCAGTGAAAATCAACTGGCTTCCCATAGCGATGCTCGCCATCCTGGCTATGTCGATCCTTTCCGGAATCACTTCTGCGCCGGTCAACAAGGTCACGGAAGTTCCCTACTCGTCGTTCCTCGCGGAGGTCGAATCCGGCCAGGTCAGATCGGTGGTGATCCAGGACTCGACGGTGAGGGGTGAGCGAGTCGACGGTACGCTTTTCACCGCGTTTGCTCCCAACGACCCGGGGCTGGTCGCGGACCTGCTCGAAAGCGGCGTGGAAATCAATGCAAAACCTCCCGCCGAGCCGAGCCTTCTCGGCCGCCTGCTATCGTCCCTCCTGCCGTTCATTTTGCTCATCGGGTTCTGGATATGGTTTTCCCGCCGCCAGGGCATGGGCGGCCAAGGCGGCGTTTTTGGTTTCGGCAAGAGTCGGGCGCGTCGAACCCAGGGAGAAGACGTCAACGTCACGCTGGACGATGTGGCAGGAATCGACGAGGCCAAGGAAGAAGTGGGCGAAATGGTCAGTTTTCTGAGGGATCCTGAACGCTTCACGCGCGTTGGCGGAAAAATACCGCGCGGCGTTTTGATGGTCGGGTCGCCCGGCACCGGTAAAACGCTGCTTGCGCGCGCCATTGCGGGCGAGGCCAAGGTCCCCTTCTTTTCGATTTCCGGCTCTGACTTCGTCGAAATGTTTGTCGGCGTCGGCGCCTCCCGAGTGCGCGACCTGTTCGAACAGGCGAAGAAGAGCGCACCCTGCATCATTTTCATCGACGAGATCGATGCGGTTGGCCGCAAGCGGGGCGCC
>CAMYOI010000824.1 GCA_947259955.1 uncultured Gammaproteobacteria bacterium | reverse complement strand
CACTCAAGTTGTTGTGGAGCGGGATATCGGGTCGTTCGAGTGCGAGGAGCAGTTCTTTTTTGTTGAGCGCCAGCCGTTTGAGCGCTTGATTCAGGGTGGCGAAGGTGGTTCTGGTTCTGCACAGTTCATCGAAATGGGCTTTGATTGCCTGCTTCAATTCAAGATCTTGATCGTGTTTGTACCGTTTCAGATCCGAGTAGAGGTCCCAGATTTGGGTATGGACCCAGTTGAGTTCTTTGGTGTGGGTTTCGTTCAGCGGCAGTATGCGCTGAAACACCCGGTCGGCATGGATCCAGCACAGGGCGTGCAGGAGGACGTTGAACTGACCGGCATCGTCACTGATGATGACCAGATCTGGCGGAAAGCCGTAAGCGACCAAGGTGCCAAGCAGTGCGCCCTCTGTGGCGATACGGGTATGCCGTGTGTTGCTGATGTTGAGTTGTTGCAGATGTTGTTTAAAGGCCTGTTTGTCATCAAAGGTTTGTTCTTCGCCGAGCCTGATCATCGCCAACGGCTCCTGCGGCAGTCCCTGTGTTCCCATGTAGTCGAGCGCTGTCGAGTTGATGGTGTAATCCACCGCCGATCCTCGTAGGAGTTCCAGAAAGTTGATCCGGCTCTTGGATCGGGTGCTGGAAAACCAGGCGAAAGATTCATTGCCGATATGAGTGCAGTAGCCGTTCTTGCCCTCGTGCCGGCTGCCGGTGTCATCGACATGGATATAGCTGCTGTGGTTGATCCCTGCGGTTAGCAACGCATCCTTTTCTGCGTGAAAGCGCACCTTTCCTTCGGTGAGGATGCGACTGATTTGTCCACTGGAGATATCGATCCCCCATTCGATCAACTGTTGCCGGATCAGGGGTTGGGTGACCCGCTGATGGTAATACTGATAGAGGATGTGGCTGTTGAGAGTGATGCCGAAGTGAGTGCCTTGTAATTCATCGGGGAGAACCCCCATCAGGGTCTTGCCCTCAGGGGTTCGATAGCGTGCGAGACGATAACGGGTGTTGTGGGGCTGGATCTTGAGATCCTGTTTGACGATGCAAGTGCGATGGATGATCAACTTCTTCTTGCGTTTGCGGGGTTTGGCGGTTTCTCCTTCCGGGTGATCGCGTTCACCTTGACCGGATGCACCGGCGTCATCGCTGTCATCATGATCCGATCCCTCATCATCTTCGGGCAGCGTGCTGGGTCGGATTTTCGGCTTTGTCGGCAGCTTCTTGAGCCGGGCGACCTCGGCCTTCAGCGCTTCGATCTGCGCTTGCTGTTCGTGCAGGGTCTCAAGCTGCTGTTCGTTGGATGACTTCAACTGGTCGATTTGATGTTGGAGTTGTTCGATGGTGGCCTGGTGGGTGTCAATCACGGTCTGTTGCTGTTCGATGAGGGCCATCAACGCACGCACCGTGGGGGTCTGCTCCGCCACCGGGATGGGCGGCAGAACACGCTTTTTCGAAACGACAGACATCTTCAGATCCCATCCCGGGTGCGCGCCGCAAGCGCACTGCGGAATCCACGATGCAAAGGATAGAGCCAGACCGACTTGACCGGGACTGTAGGATCACAACGGTTGTGGTTGCGGCTGCGACCGGTGGTCTGGCCAACCCGGATCCAATTGTCCGCCTGGTAACAGGTCCCCGCAAAACGTCGCTGCTCAACAAACGTCTCCAGTAACAGAATCGGGTGACCGTATTTCTCCTGCCAATCCGTAGAGACTCGCCGACGGGTCACCGCCAACATGTGGCTCGCCAGATGCGAAACCCGCACCCAGGGCAGAATCAAAAAGCGGCTGTTGTTGGCAATGCGCGACAAACCCTGTCTGCGGGCCGCATCGTCCCAACCAATATATCGATCCCGGTCCGCAACCCGCCAAGCCGCAGCACCATATAACATGCACCCCAGCAGGCGACCGCGACAATCATAAATCAGATACTGAAGGTTCTCGCCAACCGGGCCGGTATAACCCAGATAATGGTATCGCTGTAAAAGTCCGCGAAACAGCCGTGCTTCCTCTGAACTCTCTACACACTGAATCCGCGGAGGCCGCAGACCCGATAGCCTGCCTTCAATCAGGACCACTTCCAGATCGAGCCTATCCAACGCGGCACCCCGGTTCCGGTAGCCATTGTTGGCGGAACGAATCGGCGCCGGTAACTCGATCAACCCTGAACTATCGAGCTTTCGCAACAAAGCACGGGCGGCCATGTCCTTCAGTCGACCCTGCTCATTGGCCCAACCCCACAGCCGACAAAGCTCCTGTGACAAACGCGTACGATGCCAATCCGGATGGCCGGCAATCAACTCCCGGATTACTGTAAG
>CAMYOI010000823.1 GCA_947259955.1 uncultured Gammaproteobacteria bacterium | reverse complement strand
TGCACGGTTGGTCGGTGAAGACTCGGACTTCTGGCACTTCTTCGGACCTGTTCGAACATTGCCAGAGTTATCTCCGGTTGGCGAGAGCGAGCGGGAAGCCGAACTTTTGGGGCACATTCAGATTTCTATGGCGAAAGCCCCGCTGAACAATCTCACTCGGACGATCGTCATCAGTAACACTATGGTGGCGCTCGCGGTCGCTGGATTGCTCCTCGCCTGGTTAGCCAGACGTATTCGATTGCTGACGGATCCGTTGAAGGACTTGGTAGGCGTCATGCTGGATGCGCGTCAAGGCGCAGAGGATGCGCGTGCAGCGTTGGCCGGCCCAGAGGAGGCACGCAACATTGGGCAGGTATTCAATGAACTCATGGACGAGCTCGACAAGCACAAACGGTCACTGGAATCACAAGTCGCAATGCGAACCGAAGAATTACGTCAAGCGCGGGATCAAGCGTTTTCCGCACATCGTCACAAGAACGAGTTCATGGCGGGGGTGACCCATGAAATGCGTTCACCGCTACACGCGATCACTTCGTCCGTGCAGTTGACGCTCAACGAGCTGGAGTTCCTGCCAGACTCAGACACCGTGGAGAACCTCCGCCAACATCAAGGCGTGATGTTGTGGGAGGCGAACAATCTGCTCGTACGTATCAACCAAATATTGGAGTTGGCTCGTGTGGAGGCAGGCCGGTTGGAGGTGACCTTGACGGAGACGAACATCGAGGATGTGCTCAGACACGTTGAAAAAACGGTGCAACCTTTGGCGGCTGAAAACAACAATACCTTGTCGGTGAAACACAACGGGTTGGCGACGGTGGTCACAGATGAAGACAAGCTGCAGCAGATTCTCCTCAACGTGCTCTCCAATGCGTGCAAATTTACTCACGACGGCGATGTGCTCATGGCCGCACCGTGCGGGGACGGGTTGCTCAGTGTCGAAGTTCGAGATTCGGGCATTGGTAATCCGAAGGAGGAACAACGCCGCGTGTTCGAGGCATTTCGCCAGGTCGATATGAGCGACGCCCGGCGTTATCGTGGGACCGGTCTGGGACTTGCGATTACGCAATAGAGGAGATCCGATCTGACAACCTTGCCAATCGAATTATCGAATCATGCCATTCACAATGAAATGTCCTATTTTTACATGAATCTTGGCACGACCCCCTGTTTGTCCCGAAAAAGCGTGTCAGTAACAGCCGTCAGATGTGCTATTCTAGTGCACAAAGTGCTACTTATTGCAACCTTTGGAGACACGCAAAATGGCCACAATCGGCGTCAAGCTCGACGAGGAAACCCGAGACCGGCTCAAGAAGCTGGGGGAAACCCGGCAGCGTACGACTCACTGGCTGATGAAGGATGCTATCGCCCGTTACCTGAAAACGGAAGAGCGTTATGAACAGGAAAAGGCCGAGGACATGGTGCGCTGGCAGCGCTACTTGGATACGGATCATGCCATTCCGCATGAGGAGGCCAAGGCACGACTGGATGAACTCGCCAGGAAGGCCGCTCGCAAGACCGGGGCCGGATGAAGGTCCGTTGGTTAGAGGAGTCCCTCAACGATCTTGAGCGCTTGTACGAGTTTCTACTCGAGCAGGATCCCGTGGCCGCCGAGCGGGCCATCCGCGCCATCGGGGTGGGTGCCGACCGTCTAGTGGATTTCCCCGAGATCGGCCGTCCCATGGGAGATGAGACAACCCGGCGGGAGCTGTTCATTCCATTTGGTGCCGGGGCTTACGTCCTGCGCTACCGCATCCACGGCAATACCGTGGTGATCATTCGCGTTTGGCACAGCCGCGAGGTACGAGAGTAGTCATATCCCAATATGTTGCAGGTGCAAGCGGCCCATCCCGGCGCACGATATCGCGGAGCGGTTCTGCCAAGTTGGGTCCGTTCCCGCAAAGGTGCCAAAAGTCCCATAGCGCTGGCGTGCAGATTATCACCTTCGAATAGCCACACAAATTCGAAGATTGCCCCGCTTGCGTATTCCGGCGAAGTTGAACGCTGATTCCGGCGAAGTTGAACGCTGGATTTTCTCAGGCATTGATAGGTTTGTTTTTTACTCTAAGTGTTCATCTT
>CAMYOI010000822.1 GCA_947259955.1 uncultured Gammaproteobacteria bacterium | reverse complement strand
TTGCCAAGTTCGATACCCCGCCCCATTGCGCCCTCGACGATGGCCGCGGCCAAGGGATGCTCACTACCGCGTTCCAGCGTGCCCGCGAGACGCAGAATCCGTTTTTCATCCACATTTGGCACCGGAGTCACCGAAACCAGCTTCGGTTTTCCCTCGGTGAGCGTGCCAGTCTTGTCAACCACCAGCGTGTCGACCTTGCGCATGACTTCGATCGCCTCGGCATTTTTAAACAACACACCCGCCGTCGCCCCTTTACCGGTGGCCACCATGATGGACATCGGCGTCGCCAGTCCAAGTGCGCAGGGACAGGCTATGATCAATACCGCCACGGCGTTGATCAGAGCGTAGGCCATGGCCGGCGCCGGGCCCCACAATGCCCAGACAACGAAGGTGATCACCGCGATCAGCACCACCACCGGGACAAAATAACCTGCCACGATATCGGCGAGCTTTTGGATCGGCGCCCTGCTGCGCTGGGCCTGCGCGACCATCTGCACGATCTGTGACAGCAGTGTATCCGCACCGACGCGCCGGGCCTCGATGACCAGCCCGCCGGTTCCGTTGACCGTCGCGCCGATGACCTGGTCGTTTGCCGATTTCGAGACCGGCATGGGTTCTCCGGATATCATGGACTCGTCTACCGCGCTGTCGCCCTCCAATACGATACCGTCGACCGGGACTTTCTCTCCGGGCCTTATTCGCAGCCGGTCACCGACCCGGACCTGATCCAGCGGTACGTCCTGTTCGCCGCCGTCGGCATTGATTCGCCTGGCGGTGTTGGGTGCCAGACCGAGCAGCGCCTTGATGGCGGCGCCGGTACTGCTGCGCGCGCGCAGTTCCATGACCTGGCCGAGCAGCACCAGGGTTACGATGACGGCGGCAGCCTCGAAATAAACCGCCACTTCCCCGAATTCGTCGCGAAACGACGCCGGAAAAATGTCCGGCGCCACCGTGGCCACGGTGCTGTATACATACGCAACACCGGTGCCCAGGCCGATCAGCGTGAACATGTTCAAGTTCCGGGTGACTACGGAGCGCCAGGCGCGCACGAAGAAAGGCCAGCCGCCCCAGAGCACTACCGGTGTGCCCAGCAGGAGTTCGATCCAGCTCAGGGCCCGGGGAGACGCCAGCCAATCGAAACTTACTCCTGGAATGTGTTCACCCATGGCGATGATGACCAGGGGTATGGACAACACCGCGCTGACCCAGAAGCGCCGGGTCATGTCGATCAGTTCCGGGTTTTCCTCCTCTTCGAGCGTCAACTGAAGGCTCATCTCCCGCTCAAGCGCCATGCCGCAGACCGGGCACGGGCCGGGATGGTCCTGCCGGACTTCCGGATCCATGGGGCAGGTGTAGATTCCGCCTGCTTCCTGATCCGTCGGGTCGCTGATCCGCTGACTCCTACCGGACAGGTAAGTGTCGGGATCCGCACCGAACTTTGTGCGGCAGCCCTCGCAACAAAAGTAGTAGGTAACGCCCTGCCACACCTTGGTGGCGGCGGCCCGGCCAGGATCGACACTCATTCCACATACGGGATCGGTATGCATCGTATTCACGGCTTGCGCCGCATCGGGTCCGTCATTCATCAGAGGCAGCCATTATGCACTTTGGGCCAGCTTACAACCAGGATGCTGTATACAAGTCAAGATGATCATATAACCGGCAGGTCAATTATCACGACAATCAGAATACATTCCAAGGTAATTGCCCATACGCAATGCTCGTGGTGTTTATTGCTTTCCTGTCGTAAGGGATATGACGATTCCTAGCCGTTCAGCAAGCAGCTCCGCACCTCGAACTTGTCCAGACAGTTGCGGGCGCAGAAACGGAACGAACGACCATCGTGCATCTTGCCGTAATCGGCGTGCGTCGAATGGGTGCCGCTGCCGAAGCTGTATCGTGAAGTAGAAGAAACCCGCAAAAATTTTTCCCCTAAGTTCGACAGGCTGCTAGCCCGCATTTCTCACCAGGCGGCTATGGATGCTTTTGACGCATTGCCAACATTGGAGTCTATGGATCCGTCCAAAAAGCAGTGTGTCTTGGAAGCACCTGTCCCGCGTAATCGCTCGGGATCCTGGTGAGATATACGGGCTAGTTGGTCTGACCGCCTTGGCCCTGCATCATGCCGCCCTGCCCTTGCATCATGCCGCCCTGCCCTTGCATCATGCCGCCCTGCCCTTGCATCATGCCACCGTGACCCTGCATCATCCCGCCGTGACCCTGCATCATCCCGCCGTGACCCTGCATCATCCCGCCGCGCTGGTGTTTCATCTTTTTCATCTGGGCTAGCTGTTCTTCGGTCAAGACGTCTTTTGCGTCGTTTTTTGCTTTCAGGTTCGCTTCGATCATCTGACGTTTCAGATCGAATATCTGTCCGTATACCACACCTACCGCCGCAGGATCCGGGCGATCAGTCGCGTACGCTTTCTGCAAAGCTGCTTGCTGATCAATCATTTGCCCCATGAGTGCCCAGTGTTTCTTGTGCAGCTCGTGATG
>CAMYOI010000821.1 GCA_947259955.1 uncultured Gammaproteobacteria bacterium | reverse complement strand
GCCACAACCAAGATGTCTTCGAAAGGTCAAGTCGTTATTCCCGAGGATATTCGCAAACGGTTGGGTCTGGAAGCCGGCTCGCAATTTGTCGTCGTCGCTGGGAAGGACGCTATCATACTGAAGACCATTTCTCCGCCATCGATGGATGAATTTGACGAGTTAATCAAGAATGCCCGGCGCCAGGCGCGCAAAGCCGGTATGAAACGATCAGACATCAAAGACGCCGTCGCTGAGGTGCGCGGTCGTCGGTGAAGGTCGTACTGGATACGAACGTACTGATCTCGGGTATCTATTTTGGTGGCATTCCGGGAAAAATACTCGAAGCTTGGGGCGCTCGCCGTTTTCAGCTATTGGTGTCTACTGAAATTCTTCAGGAATACTTGAATGTCGCAGAACGGCTGGCAGATCGATATGCCGGTGTTGAATACGAGAGCATCCTCGGACTGATCATTCAACCTAAAAAAATCAGTTAACCCTGCCGAGAGCGCTAAGCCGACATAAAATATCTCAAAAGATTGACCTCTACTGAGCTACCCGGGCAAGGGTGGCCCGAGCTGATGATCTGTCCCAGGATTGACCCGGAATGCCTCCATCGCTTTGGCTAAAATCCGGTACCAGCATTGTGTTGAAGTCAACTGCGGCGCAGCGGCTTTCAGATCAGTAAAGAAGTGAACTAACCGCGTATAGGCGCCTTTGAGTTTCTCGATATTTCCATGCGTGCTCGTGATGACCAGCCGCTTTTGACGGCCATGCTCCGTTAATCGGCCAATGCTACTGAGTAATAACGGACGGCTGGTAATCGCCTCATGATGCTTTTCAGGGATCGCCAGTCGGACAAACAGATTCCACCAGTCATACACCAACGCAATCATACGCGACATCAACTGACTGCTTTTGAGGTCCTTTGTCGTATAACCTCCCCAGCCCCATTGATTCTTCAGTTCATCAAAATTGTTCTCACAGTCCGCACGATCCCGGTAGTGGTAAAAAACACTCACCAGGTCGCTGTCCAAATCCGTCACCAGGACAGAATATTCATAGGCCTTGATCTCTTCCGGGCCATCGATAAAGGCCAGCTGTTGCTGGTCATCGCTTTGGTATTCGATCCCAATTAAATGATCATCGGATATCCGTCGTCGCACTTCGATCCCAATTAAATGATCATCGGATATCCGTCGTCGCACAACCACCACCCGGCGGGATTTTTCCCAGCCTTGTAGCTGAAGCGCATCATCTTTTGCTTCCCATTCCTTGTTAATGCGCGTCCACTCACCGAGACAATGCTGCTTGTATATGAGGTTCTTTACGTTCTTCGACTTCTTTAACTTAAACAGATACGGCTGATCAATGCCTTCCATTTGTGTCATGGCGTTGTCGGTTCCCCAGCCGATATCACCGCGCACAAATTCGGGCTTCCCATCGGCGGGCAGTCGATTGAGCAGTGCGACCAGACCGGGGAGTGAATCGTTGGAATGAGATTGATTACCCGCCTGTACTTCGACATCCAACACGAGCCGTAAATTGGCCATCATGTACGTATGATAGGTGTGAGAAGGGCGGCCCGGCTTGTGGGGATTGTAGCCAATCTCCGCCCCTTCCTGATGCCCATAGAGCGGCTTGACCGTGACATCCGCATCCAATATCCAGGGGGCTTTTAACAAGGGTTCATAGCATGAGTGCAAGTGCTGTTGTAACCAGGCAATACCGGCCGCTTCATCCATTTTCTTCAACGCTCTGCGGGCAGAGTCATCACTGACCACCTTGCTCATCCCCAGCAGGCTTGAGTTAACACGGTCACTCATCAGGTTGGTGATGTGCGCATAGCGTCTGTGACCCGAAAGTATGGACAGAAATAAGGAACCCAGCACATCAACGGTCTCGGGTGCATTGTTACTACGGTACGCGAGCGGACACGCCTCAACCCAGGGATCAAAGCGCCCGCCCAACTTCAAAAACTGGATGAAAAAGGGGAGTTGGCCCAGCGGTGTCACCGCCGCATCGGGGTCCCATTCAATGTGCACTTTCCCCGCGTAGGTCTCTACCTCCATGGCCTCCGCCAGC
>CAMYOI010000820.1 GCA_947259955.1 uncultured Gammaproteobacteria bacterium | reverse complement strand
TGGACAGTGACCTCGAGGAAAACAGCGACGACGATCGCCGCATCACCTATGAACTTTACGGCGGTAACAATGAAACGAGAATGCGGCAAGAAATCGTCCTGGGAATCGGCGGAGTGCGCGCACTGCGAGCGCTGGGTCACGCGCCTACCGTATGGCACATCAACGAAGGTCACGCGGCTTTTCTGGTACTGGAAAGGATACGGGAGCATATCGGTAAGGGCCTGGAATTCGAAAGCGCGCTGGAGCTTGTCGCGGCGGGAACCGTTTTTACGACTCACACCCCGGTGGCCGCCGGTCACGACATCTTCGAGCCAGAATTGTTTGCCCACTACTTCGCCCAATTCGCCGACAGCATGGGTTTGCCTTTGGAGGCGATAACGAAACTCGGTACGACACCCAACAACCACGGTGCGTTCAATATGACCGCATTGGCCCTGCGTGGCTCCAGGTTTCACAATGGCGTGAGCCGGATTCACGGCGGCGTCGCGTCGCAGATGGAGTCATACGTGTGGCCACAGATTCCGCAGGACGAAAATCCCATCGGTCACGTGACGAACGGCGTTCACGTGCCAACGTTTCTGGCTCGCGAGTGGGCCAATACTTTCGATATGCGCTTCGATCGTACCTGGCGGAACGAGCTGCCGAACGAGGCTTACTGGGGGGATCGCGTAGATGACATCCCAGATCAAAATTACTGGAGTGTCAGACAAACGCTCAAATCCATGCTGCTGGAAGGCGTGCGCGAACGGGCCAGACAACAGCATCGAAGAAACGGCGTAAGCGATGTCCATGTCCAGCGCTTGCTTCGCCACCTGGTGCCCGAGGAGACCGACGTGCTCACCTTCGGATTTGCACGCAGGTTTGCCACGTACAAGCGCGCCACACTCTTGTTCTCGGACCCCGAAAGACTCAATCGGCTGGTCAACAACCCGGAGCGGCCGGTGCTGTTGCTGTTCGCGGGCAAGGCCCACCCTAAGGACGCCCCGGGGCAAAGTCTCATCAGCACCATATACAACTACTCCCGCCGCCCCGAGTTCGAGGGCAAGATCGTGCTGCTCGAAGATTTCAACCTGGCGCTTGCCCGAAAACTCGTTGCCGGAGTGGATGTTTGGATCAACACACCGGAGTACCCATTGGAGGCAAGCGGCACATCGGGGCAGAAAGCAGGTATCAACGGCGTTATCAACTTGAGCATATTGGACGGATGGTGGGGCGAGGGCTACAACGGAGAGAACGGCTGGGCAATTACTCCCCACGATCCCCAGTGCGACCCGGAATTCCGGGACAAAGAGGAGGCACAGGCCCTTCTGGACATCATCGAACATCACGTCATCAAAGGCCTCGATGAAGTCGATTATTCCCCATTTCAATGCAAATCGGATGGTGACGGATTACGTTCGCGACTACTATCATCCCGCTACCCTGCAGCACGCCACGTTAGCCCGCAATGATGCCGCACCCGCGCGTCAACTGGCACAGTGGAAAGCGCGAATCTCCGAAGCGTGGGGCGACGTGGCACTCCGTTGTGTCGACCATCCGCCGCAAAAAGTCACCTCAGGCGACATTCTGCCGATACGCGTCATAGCGGAACTCAAGCGCCTCGCTGCCGACGATGTTCGGGTTGAATGTCAGGTAGGCACTTGGTCCAGCGAGGGTGGATTCATCGCAAGCGCGGTCTATGCGATGGAGCCCGTAAAAACCGATGCACCAGGACCGACGGAATTCCGTCTCGATCTGAAACCGGAACTACCTGGTCTGCAGGAGTTTCAGATCCGCATGTATCCACATCACCCGAACCTCAGCCATCCGTTCGAAATGGGGTGCATGATATGGCTTTGACGGTTCAACGTCCGTAACGCAAAACCATTTCTCTCGTCCGCTGCGCCAGTTCCGGGGTGAGCTCCTCCCAGCTGAATTGCCACAGCCAGTTGCCCTGCGTTGTCCCGGGGGTATTCATTCGATGGTCGCTGCCCAGCGATAGGATATCCTGCAGCGGAATCACCGCCAAATTCGCCACCGACGCGCACGCGGCCCGAATCAGCGGCCATGGCATCTCCTCTGCAGGATACCCAAGATAGGCCGTTAC
>CAMYOI010000819.1 GCA_947259955.1 uncultured Gammaproteobacteria bacterium | reverse complement strand
CCAAAGGGTGAGAGTGGAAACGAAGGTGATCCTGCCGAGTGCGCCCGCGGTACCTGTCAACTACTCCTTCATACTCACCTGGAACGGCGACTGGAAGATCTACGATGTCAAGATCGACGGCATCAGCCTGGTCACCACGTATCGATCATCCTACGGACAGGCCGTCCAATCGAAGGGCCTGGATGCCCTGATCAACGAACTTAAGGAAAAGAATAACAATCTGGAAACAACGAGCTGATCAACATACAGACTTAGACCACGAGTGCTGGAGAAACCTACACTCACTCTGCCTGGTTCGAATTTCCGCAATCCCGACGGGGGGGGGCCGAGAGGGCTGAATCCCGCTGCGACACAATCGACCTGAAATCGGATCAGGACCTCCTCCCGCATAGACTAGCCCTGATTTCTGCCAATGCTCGAAAACCTCAAAGAAAGCAATCCTTTACTGATACTAGCGGGCATTATCCTCATTCCTATTGGCGTCGCGGTGGTGAGCCTGTGGGTCGATACCCGCATAGATAAACGCCAGCGCTTGGCGGCAGAAGACCTGTTCCAGCGCCAGGAGAGGCTTACGGTGACCCAGACCATCGACGCCTACTTTCAGGGCGTCGGCTTGCTGATGACGGAGGAAATGGAATCTCAAACGCGAAACCGGATAGTCATCGCGCGCACCAATGCGCTGCTCAACCGCCTGGCACATCCCAAAGACAAGGCCCTGGTGGTCAGGTTCATATCCGACTTGAGGCCGGAACTGACAGTACGCCCGGCGCGAATGCTGGAACGAGCGTCAAAGCCGTTCATCGACCTGGCCAATATCGATCTGCAGGGCACCGACCTGTCCTATATAAATTTGCATCAGGCAAATCTCACCGGTGCGGACCTCAGGAACGTCAAGCTGCTCTGGGCGAATCTTGCGAGAACAAACCTGGAAGATGCGCGCCTGGATGGCTCGGATCTGCGCGGCGCAGAACTATCGGCGAGTGCGATGCTCGGTGCCTCCCTGCGCCGAGCAAAGATAGGTGGTGCCAGTTTCAACGGCGCGAATCTCCAGAACGCGGATTTGCGGCAGGCCGACGCGTCTGATTTCGAGTTCGAGGGCCTGGTCACCTCGACGATTTTCGACCACGCGAAACTAGCCAATGCCGTCTGGATGGAAGGCTCCAGGTGCGCTGCCGACGCTGTGGGACGATGCCAGCGATAATCTTCATGATGCAAAGACGATGTTTCGATACCTGATCCTGTGTGTTGCGCTCACCCTAGCGACGGCTTCGCCCGCAGAAGGTGAAGAGCGTTTGAAAATCGGCCTCGCCTGCGGGAGCTGGAACGATTGAAGGTGCCGATCGACTATATTGCCGGAACCAGCATCGGCGCTATTATCGGCGCCGCCTATGCGTCGGGTATGAGCACGGCCGAGATACAGAAGACGATGGTCGATACAAACTGGGACGATATCTTCAATGACCAGCCGCCACGCAAGGACAGTTCGATACGGCGTAAGTTCGACGACCGTATATTTCAGATCAACAATGAGATCGGCCTGAGTGGCGGAAAGCTCAAACTCCCCAGCGGAGTCGTTCAGGGACAAAAACTCCAGCTGCTGCTCGACAAACTATTCGTCCCGGTAGCCGACGTGCAGAATTTCGATCAACTGCCGACCCCTTTCCGCGCCGTCGCAACCGATATCGCGACGAGCAGGCCGGTCGTTCTGGATTCGGGCAGTCTGTCCACCGCGGCGCGGGCCAGCATGTCGGTGCCAACGGTATTCGCCACGGTAAATATCGACGACCACATACTCGTCGATGGCGGGATTTCTAACAATCTGCCTGTCGATGTGGTACGGGGCATGGGGGCGGATATCGTCATTGCGGTGGACATCGGCTCGCCGCTGCTGGGAGCGGAGGAACTCGAGAGCGCCATCGGCGTCACCGTGCAACTGACGAACATCCTGGTGCGCCGAACAACGGACGCACAGATCGCCACGCTTACCGAGCGGGACATCCTGATTACACCCGAACTGGCAGACTTTTCGGCCGCCGACTTTAAAAATAGCGTCTCGATTATCCCCAACGGCGCCGAAGCCACCACGGCCGTGGCGGACAAACTCGCGCCGCTTTCGGTCACTCAGCCCGAATATGGACAACACCAGGTGGCTCGAGATATCAAGGAAAGCGCATACCCGATCGTAGCCTTTATAAAAATCGAGAATGACTCTGCGCTTTCCGAAGCATATCTATTGTCCAAACTTCGCCAGAAGCTCGGGGAAAAATTGGACTTCGACCAGCTCGAGGAGGACATCGGTCTGCTCTATGGTCTGGAGATCTTTCAGACCATAAATTACAACGTGGTCGAGGAAAACGGTGAGACGGGCCTGGTGGTCAATGCGCGACAGAAACCCTGGGGTCCCAACTACCTGCAGTTCGGACTCCGCTACTCCAGCGATCTCGTCGACAACAACAACCTGGGCCTGACGCTTGG
>CAMYOI010000818.1 GCA_947259955.1 uncultured Gammaproteobacteria bacterium | reverse complement strand
CGATGACCGGGATTCAGATCGAGGATCAGCCCGACCGCCTGGAGATTTCCACCGCGATCGTCGGGGTCATCCTTGCCTACATCACCGACGGAATGCCCCAGGAGGTAACCGCCGACTGGGAATTGTTCACCGATCAGATCCAGCGGGTACCGGTAACCGCGACCGATCCGGCTGGACCTCTGAAAAGCTACGTAGAATCCCAAGACAACATCCATAAGTGGACCAATTTCCTGAAGAACTATCGGATGCCAACCGTCGCCCAGATCAGTGCGGATGAGAGCATGACAACGATGCAAATACCAATCGTGACCCTGGTACTGGCAATCGTCGGAATAGTCGCATTGTTCAATCCCCGAAAAATGCTGACAAGTAAGGCGGCGGTCATCGGCCCGTTGATTTTATTTGGCGCGGGTGCGGCTGCCTATCCGTTCGCCGGGATAAGCATCAGCAAACCCGCCGCCATTACCTCCAACCTGCCCGAAGCGGAGGTCAAAACCGTACTGCAGAGCCTGCTCGACAACGTCTACCGGGCGTTCGATTTCCGGGAAGAGGACGATGTTTACGACAAACTGGCGATCAGCGTGGATGGCGACCTGCTCGTCGATGTCTATCTGCAGAACAGAAAATCGATGCAGATCCAGCGGGCGGGCGGCGCTCAGGCCAGGGTCAGGGAGGTCGAACTCCTGGAGTTAAAAAGCGAACCAAACGCCGAGGCGCCACTTGCATATGATATTACGGCAAGGTGGAGCGCGCTGGGAACCGTTGGACACTGGGGCCACATACACACCCGAAAAAATCTTTATGATGCGATCATTACGATGGCCGTGGTCGACGGCGTGTGAAGCGACAAGCATCCGAATTCAAGGCGCATTCGCGAAGCACTAGCGAGCTAATGGGAGCGGATGCAACGCCGAAGGCGGGTGTTTGTCGATTCGCCCTGGGGGAGTCCTCCAAAAACCACGGCTACGGCGTTGCCCCTCTGGCCAATATCCGGGGATATTGCCTGCGAGGCGCGCCTTGTCCCCGTGTTTTTGGGGGACTCTGAATGTCACAGAATTTACCACGGGGTACACTAGGGCTATCGCCCTCGAACAGCCGCGGATTTGCATAGAATTAAAAGGCACGGGAAAATAGCATCACAATCAACCGCCTGGACGATATCGCGCGCCGCGATTGAGTCAGGCACTGTCGGACAATATGATAAAGATCAAAAATTTCTTTCTGGCGACCGTTCTGGCAATCGTGGTGCCGGGCCTTGCCCTGTGCCCGCCTGCCGGTGCATTCAATACCCAGTTCCTGGATGACGCACCCATCGCCAGGTTCAACAACAAGGACATCGAAATCTGGCTGGACGCTCTCACCAACACACTGGAAAACGGTGAAGACGGTGTTGAGGTCAAATGGGAAAATCCCAAGACGGGACATAACGGTACCTTGACCCCGCTGAACAAAAAGACGCATGACGGCATGGACTGCCGTGACGTCGATATCCGAAACTTTGCCGGTAATTTCACCGGCCGGGCAATCCATCTGATGTGCAGGAAGGACGGAAAATGGCTGGCTATTACGGACTAGCCCAGACCGTGATCCGAACCTTGCCTGCCTCGTTATTGATTTTATTTGCATCGATTGCTTACGCCGAAACGATCTACAAGTTCGTGGATGAGCAGGGCAACATCCAATATTCGGCGGAACCCCCGCGCGAGGGCGTAAGTTTTGAGACTCTCGACAAGCTGCCGGAATCCAGCGCGGCGGAAGTCAAGGAAGCAAAAGAACGGCAGCGGAAGCTGGAGAAATCCCTGGACAACGCCGGCGAACCCGGAACACAATCTCGGCAATCGGGCTCCGGTGACGTCGTCGAAGGCAACGGGGGGACAACCGCAGACCCGGATTGGCGTGCCAGGCGGGATGAAGAAAGACGGCGCGCCATTTGGGGAAAAGACTGGCCCATCCACCATCCAAGACACAAATAGCTGCACCCGCACTGATTGAAATTCGAGAGTAAACCGATGGAAAATTTAGTAAAAACCTGGTTCCTCATATGTCTGACGACAACCGTGATTGTCGGTGCCTCGGCCGCTGAACAAACCACGCTGAGTCAACCGTGGTCCAATCAGTCATTCATCGCCAGTAACGGCCCCTTCAAGAACGTGCTCGTCAGCGCGGTCACCAGGGAACCCGAGTAGCGACCCATGCTGGAAGACGCATTTTCAAAAGAGATAGACAGCACCAAAGCCAGCGCCACTTCCAGCCTCTCCATCATGTCCGCGGATGCAGAGGTGACGGAGGAAA
>CAMYOI010000817.1:791-3419 GCA_947259955.1 uncultured Gammaproteobacteria bacterium | reverse complement strand
AAAACCTATGGCGGGACAAGCTGTCCTACACCTTCTAATCATCCAATCAACGCCGAACAACCACTGGCTGCAGAACCACCGATCAAGCCAGGTACCCCGGACCCATACGTTCCAGCGAAGCAAAACAAATCGCAATGCATGAAGTCGCAGCACAGCAATGAAGCACCTGGCAATGACCGTGAGACGCCTTTGGAACAAGAACGAAATGGCAAGTAGAAGTTTTTACTGGAGAACGATCAGGCGCTTGGCGGACTCGCTCCGTCCCCTTACGTTCATCACGTTGGTCTTTTGCCTGGGCTGGGCACCACCTCACCTGGCGGCACAAGGACCGGGCGATATCAAGGCGGCCGATACCTCAAGTCCGCGTGATACGTTGCGGAGCTTCATCGAAGCCTGCAACGAGTTAAACGAGCATATTACAAGCTCCCCTGGGTACTACGATCGAGCTAACCCGGAGCATGTCGCCATTGCCGAACGGGTCCTGGATTGCATTGACGATAGTGAACTCCCAGCATTTGCTCGCACGGACCGCGCCGGCGAGGCAGCCGTCTGCTTGAAAGAGATCTTGGATCGAGTCGCGTTGCCACCCTGGGATCAGATTCCCGATATCGCGGAGATTGTCGCCGCCGGTGGACGCGAGAAATTGCCAGTTTATCGAATTCCTGACACCAGAATCACAATTGCCTTAGTGGAACAGGGACCAAGGCGACTGGAGTACCTTTTCTCGCCCGGCACCGTGGATCGCGCACCAGGCTATTTTAAGAGACGCTCCTGGTCGGGCTCGCTCTGATGGCATTGACTTTTCGAGCGCACATCGCCCTCACCAATCGCGCGCGAGAGAAGAGTCTTTTCAGGTACTGGTTAACCATCGTCTTTCCAATTGCCGCCATGTTGATTCCATTGGCTGTCAAGTACGTGGCCTACCGATATCTGACCATGCGCGGTACGCCCCTTTATATCCTTAACTTCACGTGCGAACTGACTGCGTTGCTGGCTGCGATCCTGGTCATCGCCGCAGCCAGTAATCGAATCGCGGCAAGCATTATTGCTTCTCCCCACGTCAACCCGGCGGGCTTGAATGCCCAGTTGATCAGGATCATGTCCAAATTGGCGAGTCTCGTCGTGGCGGTGATTCTCTTTCTCGTCCAGGGGCAATATTTGGGCATCCTCTGCTGGCGAGTGCTGGAATCGGCGGAGTTGCTGTGGCACTATCAGCCCAGAACACGCTGAAAACGCTGTTCGGCACGCTCATGATCCTTTCCGACAAGCCGTTTCGTGTTGGTGATCGGATCATTTTCAAACAGTACGACGGCGTGGTGGAAGACATTGGCATCCGATTGACCAGCATTCGTTTGTTGAGCGGGCCTCAGGTCACGATTCCAAACGATCAACTTGCCGAAAACGATATCCAGAACGTGTCACGTCGACCGTACATTCGCCGGGTCGGTGAGATTCACATCCCGTTGGATACTCCTTGCGAGAAAATGGAGCAGGCCGTCGCGATTATTCGGGACGAACTACAGGATCACGAAGGCCTGGATCCGAATCATCCGCCGCGAGTTTTCTTTGGCGAATTCACTCCCGGTGCGTTCAGCATTCAATTCACCTATTGGTACACACCTCCGGACCGTTGGAAATCCAAAGAGTTTAGCGAGAAGTTGAATTTCGAGATCTTCCGCAAGTTTGAAGCTTTGGGAATCCAATTCTCACTCCCACTGCGGCACTCCTTCTGGAAGCAAGACGACCAGCAGGGACCTCTGGACGTGAATTTACTCCGTGACGGCGCACAACAAACAGCGGAAAACACGAACGATAGTGACGGACGGTAGAAATCCTTATCCTCGCAAGAGCGGGCGATGGAATGCACAAGAAATCATTAATGTCCTGAGACCATTATCATGAACCACAACCTGAGATTTTTACCCAACGCCCTTTTTGCAGTTGCGGTCGTGTTGTTCGCAATCCCGGCCGTTGCGCAAGCCCAGGAGAGGCAGCCTGGCAACCAGACTGCCGCCGTATCCGGAGACACATCCCAAGATCTGAACCTTGAAAATGTGCAGGCCCAATGGGCTGCGATCGAGGCGGACACTGGTATCGAGGACGCGGTCAAAGCGTTGTTGCAGCCGAAATACGACAATGCGATCAAGGCGCTCGGGCAAGCCGCGGCCAATCGGGCAAAGGCCGCCGAATATCGCGATGCGATCAAGACGGCTCCCCAAACGGCGGCGGAATTGCAAACCACATTGCAGGCCCTGCCTTCGGCCGAGAGCGCAGCGAAGCCAGTCGCACCGAAAGGGAGCGCCGACGAGCTACAGAAGGACATTGATTCGCAGAATGCCACCCTCGAAGGACTCAAAGATCAGCTGTCGAAAGCAACCGCTGCATTGAACGAAATCAAACAGCGTCCTGCCGAGATTGGTGCTCGTCTTCCACAAGCGCAAAGCGAGCTCTCTGATTGCCAGACGCGTTTGGCTTCGCCAGAACTTGCCGAAGACCAGACGTCACGTGGTCGGGTCGCCGACCGCCTTGTGTTACAAGCCGAGCAGTCAAAACTGCAAACCGAATTAGAGCTGCTGAAACAGGAACAGCTCAGCCTCTCAGTACGTGAAGACCTGCTCCACGCACAGC
>CAMYOI010000817.1:0-602 GCA_947259955.1 uncultured Gammaproteobacteria bacterium | reverse complement strand
TGATGATTTAAACAAGGAATTCGACGATATCAGCCAGGAGTTGAAATTAGGCAGTACGGGCGCAGCGATGACACAGGTCCTGTTCGACTTGCAACGCCAACTTCGCGATGCGGAAGCCAGGGACGACATTCAGAGTGCTCGGTTACCGAAATTCGACGACACACGTTTGGCGGCGTTTCAGGTGGACAAACGAATTCGCGGACAGTCGGACCTGGAAAAGCAATTCGCTGACCGGCCTTTGAAAGCGATATCGCAAATTCTTGCCACGCGTAAAGATATCCTCGAGAAATTAAAGTCTCAGTACGCGAATCTCAATCGGGACCTCGCATCGCTCGAGGCTGACAGACAGCAGTACCTGAGCAAAGTCAAAGAGATCCGCGCCTCTGTCAAGGAACAACTCTTATGGATGAGGAGTTCGGCGCCGATCAGTTCCAGGACTTTGACCGAGATTCCTGGCGCCCTGAAGTGGGAATTCAGTGGAGAGCATTGGCGCGAACTCGGCCGCGCGCTGAATGGGATGGCCACTGACTCGATCGTACCGAGCGCGAGTATCGTCCTGGTCGTCGTCTTGCTGCTGATCATGAGACGGCGGATTAGCGCGG
>CAMYOI010000816.1 GCA_947259955.1 uncultured Gammaproteobacteria bacterium | reverse complement strand
GCAGTGTTGGGCGTTCTCCTGGGAGCGGCCACTGGCTGCGCCCTCTATCCCGGGGCGCTGCGCCTTAACCAGTGGACGGACAGCTCGGGCCTCCACGTTCATACCTATCGATCGCAGGGCCAGGGACGGTTCACACCGCTGGACGAGTCACTGCCCGGACTGCACTTCGAAGATTACCCGGAATACTGGCGCGAGATCGGCGTTGGCGTGCACCAAGACTTCGAACTCCGCCGGGGCGGCCTGGATTTTTACCAGTTGAACATGGCGCCGATCCACGATGCCATCGTCGAGCATTATCGGCGCAAGAACCGGCCGGGCTGAGGCGGCTACTATGCATGTTAGGTGGCAGATCGATAGAATCACAAACAGCATTTAGAGCTAAAACCGCAGATTTTATCGCCGTGGGGCCGATTCCGATCATTTTCCAACGCTTTGGGTTGAGATATGATGCGGTATCCATCTATTCACATCTGGAGGAACATTTCAGCAATGAAACTTGCAAGCATTTTTGTGGCTGCGATCGGGTCGGTTCTGACCGTTTCCGGAGCACTTGCCGCCGTACAGTCCAAGCCCGTTTCCTATCAGGACGGTGAGACCCAACTGACCGGACACATATATTGGGATGATTCGATTGAGGGCAAGCGTCCCGGTGTTCTGGTGGTACACGAATGGTGGGGACTCAATGACTATGCTAAAGGGCGTGCGGCGATGCTCGCTGAGATGGGCTACGTGGCCTTTGCGCTGGACATGTACGGCAGTGACAAGGTAACGACGCACCCTGCGCAGGCGAAGGAGTGGTCAAGCGCGACAACTGCGAACCTCGATGCCTGGCGAACGCGCGCCATGAAAGGACTTGAGCAACTGGGCGAGAATTCACTCACCGACGCCAACCGGATTGCGGCAGTGGGCTACTGCTTTGGCGGTGCGACCGTAATGCAGCTCGCCTATGCGGGAGCCGACCTCAAAGGCGTGGTCAGCTTCCACGGCTCACTGCCATTACCGAACGGTAACGAGGCGACCATGATCAAAGGCCAGGTGTTGATCGAGCATGGCAACGATGACGCCTTTATTCCGGCCGAACGGGTTGAGGCATTCAAAGCCGCACTAAGCGAAGCCGGCGTCATGATGACCTTCCATGGTCATGACGGCGCCCGTCACGCGTTCACCAATCCTGACGCGGGCAGCTTTGGCATCGAGAATCTCAAATACGACCAGGCTGCCGATGAAGCCTCATGGAAATCCATGCAGATGATGTTCGGTGAGATTTTCTAAGGATTAGTTCCCAAACCTCAGGTGCGCATTGCGCGGGACGTCATGCAAATAGGCTTCGCGGCTTTCCGAGAGAAGCGGCAGTGTTTGGCCAGAAATTCCGGCTGCAGCCGTTCACATTCACTCAATGCGCTCTTCGCATCTTTAACGCGGTCGAGGTGGCGCGGTCGAGGTGGACCAGGCCATTCCCGTCATAGCGGACTTAGCAAGAAGGCCCGGATGCTTAGATTTCTCTGCATTGCATAAGTCGGGAGCCGGCCAATAGCCAAAGTTACGGATGCCTCACTCTTCGTCGGTTAATCTGGTGCCCACAACCCATTGGGGCGTGGGTTGGAAACGGGGCTGCGGATGACTCTACTTGGGCTGGCAGGAGGAAACCGGGCACAGACAAGTGTCTTCCTAGTGGGCTATCGTGCCAGCGCTCGATCCTACGAGTTGATTTCTCTGGTGATGGGTGAATATTAGTAAACTTAACATCCACTATATGTTGATTGATTCGGGCAATAGAGGACGAACAGGTCTGCGGAGATGAAAGTGAGAGAACCATACCGAGAGAAGTTCAAGAAAATCCAGGCCCAAACTCTTTTTCAAAACCTGGATAGGCGCGAGCAAGAAGTTGTTCGCACAATCGCGTTCGACAATTGCTTCACCCTGCGGGAATTGGCAAGCTTCGTCGAGTCCATTATTGATCTGACCATGTGGAACGAGAAATCCCTTAGCTCCAGTTGGGTACAGTGGAGAAAAGAAAGCGATTTATGCGGCAGGGAATTCAAGAAATGGGC
>CAMYOI010000815.1:2415-3460 GCA_947259955.1 uncultured Gammaproteobacteria bacterium | reverse complement strand
AGAAGGTAATGATTGATTTTATCAGCAGCGTTCGCCAGGAACACGCAGATCTTGAGGCCCTCGGTTCTGCCAGGACAATGGTGGTGGAAGGTTTGCCGGTAACCCGGATACCCGAGGTGGCGCGTAGAATCAATGCCGGGCACATAGTGGTCGGTGCGAGAGAGAAGGGGCGTCTGTCGCGGATGTTCAAACACTCCATATCGAAAGCACTGGCGATAAACAGTCCGGTATCGGTTACCGTGATTCACTCCCCAGAGATTAAATCCGAAGACATTAACTAATGATTTTCTAAGTTCGCTGTCAGTTCTGCCCGGTGGGCATAGCTGATGCCGACCAAAACCGGCTGTAGTTTAAAATTACAATGCATCCCGCCGTCATTATCATTCCGGCTGCGGCGCTTATTATTGGGCCGCGCCTGTGGGTCAATCGCGTTCTCAAGCGCTACAATCAGAACGAGATCGATGGTTCGGGAACAGCAGCTGAAGTTGCCCGGTCGTTGCTGGACGATCGTAATTTACAAACCGTCAAAGTGGAGCGCACCGATTTAGGAGACCACTACGATCCGGATGCCAGATCGGTTCGCATATCCCGCGATAAGCACGACAGAAGGTCCCTGACGGCAGTCACGACCGCGGCCCATGAGGTGGGGCACGCACTTCAGCATGCAACCCAGTACACCCCGTTTGTATGGCGCATACATCTTACCAAGGTGGCCCGCGTCGCGGGAGAAGTCGGATCGATTATGCTTCTGTCCGTTCCCGTTGCTGCGCTGGCGACACGCAATCCCGTACCCGCTTACGTTATAGGCTTCGCGGCATTGGGAATATTGGGAACAGGTATGGCCGTGCAGCTGGTGACGCTTCCGACCGAATTCGATGCCAGCTTCAACAAGGCGCTGAGAATGTTGGAGGACGGCTATGCGGATGGCGAACAGTTGGCTGGTGCAAGAAAGATTCTCCTGGCCTGTTCCATGACCTACGTTGCGGCATCTCTGGCATCGGTGTTGAACGTCTGGCCGTGGTTGCCCAGAAGGTCGATGGCGATC
>CAMYOI010000815.1:0-2336 GCA_947259955.1 uncultured Gammaproteobacteria bacterium | reverse complement strand
GGGTGGCGGCATCCAGGTGGTTGCCTCACGACGTGTTGAGTGCCGTCTGCCCAGGCGGCGCAATCGAGCCAAGGCTCAGAGGAAAAGAAATGTTTCAAAATGTGCGAAAACGAGTACCGGTTCGAGAGTGGTCAAGCGGGTCGGCAAACCGTTGATTCGTAGTTGGTTCCGGTTGTCACGTTCCCTGTGAACCCTGTTTCCGCGTATATTTCGGCATTGTTGAGGTTTTACCATGGTTGAGCATAAACGGAATATGGTTGTCCACGCCGTACATACGAAAGTCAGGGGACGGATTCGGTTCGATGTTGCCGGGTTGTATCGTTCCGCCCCAGTGAAGAAAAAACTGGAAAATCGTCTCATGGACTTGGAGGGTGTTAGTTCGGCCCGGGCCAATCCGTTGACGGGTCGGCTACTGGTCGTATATTGTCCCACGCGAATCATTTCCGAGATACTCATAGACGACATAATCGAATTGGTCGTCGATAGTATAGAACTGCGCCCGAAGCTCCGGGTGCCTAAAAAGAAGGCTTCTCCGTTACGCTGGGAGATGTTCCAGGGTACCCTGAAACGTGCGACCAGAGTTTTAGGTGACCTCGATCCCCGTCAGCTGAGCTCGCTTCCCGTTGGCGCCACTTCCGGACTGATCGACGGGAGCATAGACGATCGCAGGCAGCAACAGAGCCAGCCGTGGCACGTGATGGCCAAGGATGAAGTCCTGTCGCAGCTGAACATCAAGGGCACAAACGGCCTCAGTAGGGAAGAGGCGGGCGTGCGCCTTCGGGCGTACGGCCCCAATGAAATCCAGGCAACGGAGAAACGCTCGGACCTGCTGATATTTATCGACCAGTTCAACAGCCTGCCGGTGGGCTTGCTTGGGGTGTCCGCGGTGATATCGCTTTTGACCGGTGGTGCGCTGGATGCGGCCGTGATTCTGGGGGTGGTGTTGATCAACTCGGCAATCGGCTTTGTTACGGAAAGGCAGGCGGAAAACACGATACGTTCGCTGGCTGACACCGGGGTACGCTTTACTCAGGTGCTCCGCGACGGCAAGACGGCCGAAATCCCGCTGGCGGATATCGTTCCCGGTGATATCCTGTTGCTTGCACCGGGCGCTTACGTTGCCGCCGACATTCGGCTTGTAAACTCTCATCGCCTGAGCGTTGACGAGTCCGCATTGACCGGGGAGAGCCTGCCGGTAAACAAGGCTCACGAAATGGTCGCGGCGGAGGATACGCCTTTGGGTGACCGCATCAACATGGCCTACATGGGGACGCACGTTACCGGAGGCAACGGGCAGGGCGTGGTCGTGGCCACGGCCACCGCTACCGAGCTGGGTAAAATCCAGACCATGGTGGGGGAGGCGGAGGCACCGGACACCCAGGCACCGGACACCCCGATGCAGAAGCAACTTGATCACATGGGAACACAGTTGGCGTTGCTGAGCGGTGCCGTGTGCGCGGGGGTTTTCGTGGTCGGAATAGCGCGAGGGTTTTCCTGGCTCGAAATGCTCAAGTCATCGGTCTCGTTGGCGGTCGCCGCCGTTCCCGAAGGCCTACCGGCCGTGGCCACGACCACGCTGGCCATGGGCATCAAGGATATGCGATCGCGCAATGTTGCGGTCCGACACCTGACCGCCGTGGAAACCCTTGGATCGGTGCAGGTCTTCTGCCTGGACAAGACCGGCACCCTGACCATGAATCGGATGGCCGTTGTGTCAGTGGCTACGGGCGATAGCCCGTTAGCCGTTACCGACGGGGTGTTCGTCAAGGCTGGCGAGTCCGTCGATGTAATGGCCAATGAGGAATTGGTGCGGCTCATGCAGGTCGTTTCATTGTGCAGCGAAACGGTAATTGTCGGGAAAGACGAGACAGCGATAGAGGGCTCGGCAACTGAGACCGCGCTGGTTGAGATGGCGATCAATGCGGGTGTAGACGTGGGATTACTGCGCGATCAGTTTCCAACGCTGAAGATTCGACACAGGGCGGAAGGGCGTCCGTTCATGAGCACGCTGCATTCCTCGCCGGATGGTAAGCATCTGCTGGCCGTGAAAGGCAGCCCGGATGAGGTGCTGGCGATCAGCGACTACTATATGAAAGATGGCAAGCGTGTCAGGCTGAACCAGACCGTGCGCGATAACATCATTGCCGAGAACGAACGCATGGCGGGTGATGCCCTGCGCGTACTGGGCGTGGCTTACAAGGATCTTACTAGCGCTCGCATGCCGCGGAGCACCGGAAATCTGGTCTGGTTGGGTCTTGCCGGCATGGCCGACCCGATGCGGACCGGCATGAACGAATTGATGTCGATATATCATCGTGCCGGAATCAAGACCGTAA
>CAMYOI010000814.1 GCA_947259955.1 uncultured Gammaproteobacteria bacterium | reverse complement strand
ACAGACAGGGAACTCGCTGAAGTCGAAGAATATCTGAAGATTGTCCTGGATCTGAGCGATTGAACGATATTTGCAAGTATTGGCGTTGACCAGTTGCCCCACCACCGGTAAGTTACCGAGGCGTTCGTGCGACTCCCTCCGCAACACGAGTAGCGAGCGGCGGCAGGAATTGCACGCCGTCGGGGTTGTCTTGATGGGGCGCGGGCGGAGCGTTCATCGGCTATCATACTTTGCTCATAACAAGCACTATTCGCATCGATACTTAGATTAACGATCCGTTCATAATCAATCGAGACGATCCAGTCGAGCAGCCACCTTGAAGCGCGCCTCCAAAACCCTTGACGATCATTACGGAGAGGTCACCGCCGTGCGCGGCAGTGTGGTCGATGTTCATTTTCCGCCACCAATGCCGGCCCGTAACAACCAGCTGCGCGCCGGGGTCGATGGAAATATAATTCTCGAGATTCAAACCCATTTGGATGCAACCACGGTACGCTGTATCGCCCTCAATTCTACCCGTCGATTGGGCCGCTCGACGCCGGTGTATGATACCGGATCCGCGCTGCAAATCCCCGTGGGTGAGAGCCTGTTGGGGCGGATGCTCGATGTCTTCGGCCAAGCCTTGGACAACAAGGGTCCCATCGAGACGCAGGATCGCTGGCCCATCCACCGGCCGCCGCTGCCGCTCGCCGATCGCGTCACCGGCAACGAAATTTTCGAGACCGGCATCAAGGCGATCGACCTTTTCGCGCCGCTTGAACGCGGCGGCAAGGCTGGCATGTTTGGCGGTGCCGGCGTGGGCAAGACGGTGTTGATCAACGAGATGATCAATAACATGGCGCAACAGTACGAGGGAGTCAGCCTGTTCTGCGGCATCGGCGAGCGCATGCGCGAAGCTGAGGAGATGTACCGTTCCATGCTCGACTCCGGGGTGCTGGACAAGGCCGTGCTCATGTACGGACAGATGAATGAACCCCCCGGGGCGCGCTTTCGCGTGGGCCACGCGGCCTTGACCGTAGCCGAGTACTTCCGCGACGTCATCAAGCGCGACGTGCTGCTACTCATCGACAACGTATTCCGTTTCGTGCAATCCGGCACCGAGGTGTCGGGATTGATGGGACGCATACCCTCGCGGGTGGGCTATCAGCCCACGCTGGCAACGGAACTTGCGGCACTGGAAGAACGCATCTGCAGTTCGCGGAACGGGACGATCACCTCGGTCCAGGCGGTCTATGTCCCCGCGGACGATCTGACCGATCCGTCCGCCACCCACATCTTCGCTCACCTGTCGGCCTCCATCGTGCTCTCCCGAAAACGCGCCAGCCAGGGCCTATATCCGGCAATCGAGAGCGATTCCAAGATGCTGACCCCGAGCACCGTGAGCAAGCGCCATTACCGGGTGGCCCAGACGGTTCGCAGCACCCTTGCCGAATATGAAGACCTCAAGGACATTATTTCCATGCTGGGCCTCGAAGAGCTTTCCCGCGAGGACCGCGCCACGGTCAGCAAGGCCCGCCGCCTGGAACGTTTTCTGACTCAGCCCTTTTCGGTCACGGCGCAATTTACCGGCCAAACCGGAAAACTGGTTGCGCTCGAGCAGACCATCGAAGGCTGCGAGCGCATCCTGTCGGGCGAGTTTGCAGAAATAGGTGAAAAAGCCTTTTACATGATCGGTTCGATCGACGAGTTGAAGAAAACGGGTCAAGACATGAATTCCGACAGGCCGGGGGAATGACCCGATGCGTCTCAAAATAGCGTTGCCCACCGAAACGCTGGTGGATGAAGACGTCGTCAAGGTGATTGCCGAAGCGGAGAATGGGATGTTTTGCCTGCTGCCTCGTCATAGCGATTTCGTGGCCGCGTTGGTGCCGGGCGTGTTGTATTTTTTTCCTTCCGAAGACGAAGAGAGCTTCGCCGCCCTCGACGAGGGCATACTGGTGAAGTGCGGCTCGGACGTTTTCGTATCCGCATTGAAAGGAATACGCGGCACGGACCTGAGCCAATTGGAGCGTATGGTCGAAACGAGCTTCCTGCAACTGGATGAATCCGAGCGCAAAGCCCGCACGGCTCTGGCCCGTCT
>CAMYOI010000813.1 GCA_947259955.1 uncultured Gammaproteobacteria bacterium | reverse complement strand
CGGGCAGCTACCGGATTCAGGAAACCAACCCTGCAGGTTATATTTCCACCGCCGATGCCGATGGCGGCTTCTCGGACCGTATTATCGTCACGTTGGCGACCGATCAGGTCTATACCGGCAACGACTTTCTGGATATGAACATCCAGGCCTGTAATGACAGCGAGGCGTACGCGGCGTTGAATCTGACCGCGGCGGATGGCGGAGGATTTCCGTCATTTCCGTTTTCCGGCGGGTTTTCGCATACCTTCCCGCAGGGGTCGGAAGGCTTCGACTTTACCTTCGACAACGCCTATCTCCCGGTGGGCACGACCCTGGATAGCAACTGGGCCGGCAGCGGACGCCTGACCTTTACCCAGTTCGACTCGAATACGGACTCCGATGTTTTCCATTCTGTGGCGGATCGGCTCACCGAATTTTCAGACTTCGGCCCCGGCGCCATCATCAACCGGTCGGGTACGATCTACACGATCTACGGGCGCGGCATCTTCGGCCTCAACGGTTCGAGCGGGGGTTCGCCTCACGATTCTGAACTGGTGTTCGATTTCACCACGCTGACCAACGGCTATCTGCCGGCCGGCACCGCCTTCGGGCTGGTGGACGTTGACGGTATCCCGGTTGACGGCGAGTCGCTGCTGTTTTCCGCGTCGCTCGCTTCGGGCCCGGCCGTGCCGTGGCTGGCGTATCTCGACGATGGACCTAATCCCGAGCCCGGTCACGGTAGAGCGGCCTATGACCTGGTTGCCAATACCTACTATTTCAACGGCCCGAACGCGAGCAACGATGTCATTGCTTATGTCACCACCCAAGACCTGACCAGCATCACCATCCGCCTCACCCAGGGTGCAGGCGGCAGTTCCGTAGGCCTGAAGTTCGCCGGTGAGGTAGGCATTCCCGGTGTTCTGGTGAACCTCTACACCGACCCCAATGGCGACGGCGATCCTTCGGACGGCGTACCGGTCGCCACCACCGTGACCACCGCCGACGGTAGCTACTCCTTCCCGATGCAGCCCGTCGGCGACTACGTGGTGGTGGAAACGGACCCGGACGGCCCGTCGGTGGTCAGCGACGACGACGTCACCGCGCCCGGCAACGACAACCGGGTTTCGGTCAATGTCGTGGACATCAATGTTGACGTCACCGACAGGGATTTCCTCGACGACGACGTCCCGCAGAACGACATCTCGGGTGCGGTGTATGAAGACGGTACGCCGGACGACGATGACTTTGGGGCGGGTGACACTCCGGCGGAGGGCGTCGAGGTGTTTCTGTACCGGGACATCAATAGCGACGGCACCGGTCAGCCTGGAGAGCGCGTGGCGACAACAACGGCCGCGGGCGACGGCACCTACAGCTTCCCGGGTCTGACCAACGGCGGCTATCTCGTCGTCCATGGCAACGACGTCGATTACCACAGCGAGAACGACACCGATACGGGCTCTTCATCGAACGGCGCCGTCGACAGCCTGATTCGGGTTAACGTGAACAACGCCGGCGTGCCGGGCAACGACTTCCTCATCGACGAGGCTAGCCCCTACAGTATCTTTGGTGAGGTCCGTCGCGACATCGACGGCGATGGCGACCTGACCGAAACCGATACCGGTCTGGCCGGTGCCGTGGTCACGCTCTACACGGCGGATGTCAACGGCGACCCGGATGTCCTGGTGGGCAGCCCGGTGACGACCGGCCCGGGCGGTACGTATCGCTTCGTCGACCTGCCTGCCGGTGACTACGTCGTGATCGAGACCAATCCCCAAGGTTACACCTCCACCGCGGACAGCCAGGGCGCCAACGATGACGAGATCCGGGGAATCACGCTCGGCAACGGGATTGGCAGCAGCGGCAATGACTTCCTCGATCAACTCAACGGCACCGCCAGCGGCACCGTGTGGCTGGACATCGACGGTGACGGGGTACGGGATATCGGCGAGCCGGGCATCGGCGGCGTTGCCGTCTACCTCTGCGCCGACGGCGACCTGCCGTGCACCAGCGGCAACGCGCAGGCGAGCGCCGTAACCGACGCAAATGGCGATTATGCCTTCTCCAACCTGCCGCCGGACGACTACGAGGTGCAGGTCGAACAGACCGATCCCGGCCTGGTAGGACTGGCCGAAACTCCGGGCAACCTAAACGGTGCCAGTGGCATCACCGTGCCTTCCGGCCAGAACACGGAGACGGATTTCGGCTATGTGCCGTCGAGCAATACGGCAGTCATCGGCGACTTCGTCTGGAGCGACGCCGATGGTGATGGCGTGCAGGATGCGGGTGAAATCGGGCTCGCGGGCACAACCGTTGAGCTGCTGGACAGCGGCGGTTCGGTGGTCACGACTACCGTCACCGAGCCGGATGGTGCCTAT
>CAMYOI010000812.1:1571-2154 GCA_947259955.1 uncultured Gammaproteobacteria bacterium | reverse complement strand
ATCTGCTGCGTTTCGGTCGTTCCTTCCGGCGCGCGCCGCTGCGAGAGATTGAACAGCGTTGCCGACAGTCCCCAGAGCATACCCGCAAAAAGCCCCATCCATTCCGCCCCCACCCTGGGCAGGGGCACACCGCTGTCCAGGCCCAGCATGGCGGTGGCACCCGCCAGACCAAGGGCGATCGCAATCCCCCGCATCAGGGTGATCGGGACGCCGAGAAGGAAATGGGCGAAGATCATGCTCCAGATCGGTGTCAGGTAGAACAGCAGCAATACCCTAGCCACCTGCCCCCGGGCGAGGGATTCGGAATAGAGCGCGATACAGACGGCGAGCACAACGACGCCGGCGAGTGCTATACGCGGCATGGATATCATCGATCGCCAGCGCAGCATCAGGACCGGCAGCATCAACGCGCCGGCCGCGAGATAGCCCCACAGGGTTGCTTCCGTGTCTCCGCCACCGGCAGCGGTCATCTGCCTCAACGGTATCCAATAGGTTCCCCACAGAAGATTTGTCGACAGGATAGCCCAATCGCCGCGGCTGAGTGGCGGCCTTCGCGGTAGAGGTTTAGTCCGCAGCAGATTAT
>CAMYOI010000812.1:0-1483 GCA_947259955.1 uncultured Gammaproteobacteria bacterium | reverse complement strand
ATTGAAGGTCGTCAAATCGTCGATGCAAAATTCACTCAGGTGCCGATGGCCCGCGGCGCGCGCCATGACCATCATCAGGTCGACAGCTGCAGAAAAAAATCGCGCGAGCCGTTCCGCGGCCACATCAACGGGCAGACGCGCGCGCAGATTTGGCTTCTGAGTGGCGATACCCACCGGGCAGTTGTTTGTATGGCACGCCCGCATGCCGAGACACCCAATCGCCTGTATAGCCGCATTTGACACAGCAATACCATCGGCTCCCAGCGCCAACGCTTTAGCGAAATCGGCAGGTACTCGAAGTCCGCCGGTCGATATCAGCGTGATGTCCGAGGCGTCACTCGCGTCTAGATGTCGTCGCGCTCGGGCCAGCGCCGGTATTGTCGGGACGGAAATGTTGTCTCGAAAAATCAACGGCGCAGCCCCCGTGCCTCCGCCACGCCCGTCAAGAATGATGTAGTCCACGCCAACCTCGAGCGCGGCATCGATATCTTTTTCGATATGTTGTGCGGACAGCTTGAAACCAATCGGAATGCCCCCGGTTTTCTCCCGCACTTCAGCGGCAAAATCGCGAAATTGACTGAGTTCGGTCCACTCCGGAAATCGAGCAGGTGATACCGCCGCCTGGCCTTCGGGAAGTCCCCTAACCTCGGCGATCTTGCCTTTCACCTTATTGCCTGGCAGGTGGCCCCCGGTACCGGTCTTCGCACCTTGTCCGCCCTTGAAATGAAACGCCTGTGCCTTTTCTACCTTGTCCCAGGAGAACCCGAAACGCGCCGAGGCAAGTTCATAAAAGTACCTTGAGTTGGCGGACTGCTCCTCGGGCAGCATGCCGCCCTCACCGGAGCAGATGCCCGTGCCCGCCAGTTCCGCTCCTTTGGCGAGCGCCACTTTGGCTTCTTCAGACAGCGCGCCAAAGCTCATATCGGATACGACGAGAGGAATCTCCAGCCGCAGCGGTTTTTTCGCACGCGGCCCAATCGTGATGTCGGAGCCAACTGACTCGTCATCCAGTAGAGGAAGCTTGTGCAACTGCGCGACGATGAACTGCAAGTCGTCCCACTTGGGTAAATTGCCGCGTGGGACCCCCATAGCGGCGGATGGTCCATGATGGCCCATCTTGGAGAGGCCTTCACCGGCGAGTTTGCGAATGAACTTCACATGAGGTTCATCTGCCGTACCGGTTGGATCCTGATAGGCGCCCTGGTAGGTGTGCCGTTGATAGGGCTGCGGATGTCTTTCAGCCCAGTCGGTGATCTCGTCCTGGTCCACCCAGACCTGGCCATCATCCACCCAGGAGTTGAACTTCGGCAACGTCTCGCTGTTGTTGTATTCGCTTACGCCGGTATCCAGCCGATAGTCCCAACCGTGCACACCGCAGATCAAGTTTGCGCCATCGATATGGCCGTCGGCCATGATGGCGCCGCGGTGTGCGCAACGCCCGTACAGCACCGACACCCTGTCATCGAAACGCACGACCACCAGG
>CAMYOI010000811.1 GCA_947259955.1 uncultured Gammaproteobacteria bacterium | reverse complement strand
AACTCCGCACCGTCGGGCCGCATCGCCCAGACTGGCAACGATGCGATCCAACCGCGCGAGTTCCAGCCCCTCCTCGATGTACGCGTTCAGCGTCAGGTAAACGGGCACCGCGCCGGATACACTCAAGTCGTTGATGGTGCCGTGTATCGCCAGGCTGCCAATGTTTCCACCAGGAAATTCAAGGGGATCGACTGTAAATCCGTCGGTGGTAACCCACACTTCTCCATCACCTAACTTTACGGGTGCGGCATCCAGATCGATATTTAGCGATCCGTTGTTCAGGTGGCGATAGAAAATCTCTTCTATCAGCTGGCGCATGAGCCGCCCGCCGTTGCCGTGGGCCAATGAAATGCAGATGTTATTCATCGTTCTGCCTTCAAAGCCATTCTGCACCCGCTGTTTGCCGCGGCTTCGACGAGTTGACCGAATCCCAGCCCGGCATCGTTGACCGGAATCCTTTGTGGGATCAACACGTCAAAACCCTCCGCGGAGAGCAGCTGGTGGGCGCGTTCAACCAGAATCCGGTTCTGAAACACACCCCCACTCAAGCCAACGGTTTTGAAACAGCGCTCTTCCCTGACACGCCGGGTCTTATGCAACAGCGTCATCGCCATTTTTTCGTGAAACATCGCTGCCCGTTCCGGCACCGGCCGCTGCGAGTCCATGCACATTTTTACCAATTGTCGCCAGTCCGCGCGCCAGACGCCATTCATGTCCCGTTCAAGCGGCAGAGCGGAAACCCAGGGGGATTCAAATTCCATCGCCGCGGCCTCCAGCCACATCGGTGCCTGACCCTCGAAGCTCGCACTTGCACAAAGACCGATAAAACAGGCCGCAGCATCGAAAATACGACCGGCCGCGGTGCTGATCGAGGTGTTTAGGTTTATGTTCCACGCTTTCCTGGCCAGTTCGAGATCCGCGCTAGACGGCCCCCCCGCGAAGTCCTCTATATCGGGGACAAATTCATATCCGGCGGCCCAGCATAGAGCCGCCGCGGATCGCCAGGGGTCACGGCCCGCCATCACTGCACCGGGCAAGGCAAAAGGCGCGAAGCTGGATACCCGGTGCCACTGCCCCGGCACCCCGAAAAGACCTTCGCCACCCCAGATCAATCCGTCCTCACCATATCCGGTACCGTCCCAGGTAAACACCAGAATGTCTTCTTCACACGCAAACTCGCCGTAAACGGCAGACGCGTGGGCGTGGTGATGAAAAACCTCGAAGCATTTTTTTCCGCTGGAATTTGCGCTTCGCCTCGCCCATTCGCTCGCGGCGTATTGGGGGTGCATGTCGCAAACCAGACCGTCGGGCTCGACATCGTAGACGCACCGGAGATCTTCGATCACCTGTCTGAACACATCCATGCTGCGCGCGGAGACACCACCACCCGATCGCGCCAGGCCAGGGCAATAGTGTTTTTCATGTGACCACCGGCTGCGAGCAGCCGCATCGGCAGTGCCTCGGCAAGCTCAAGCTCAACTGGCGCGTACCCTCTGCCCAGTCGTAGCGGCCGCATCCGTCCTCGACTCGACCTGAGAACCGCGTCGTCCGCGGGCCGCCAGATGGCCCGATTGTGATGCAGAAATGCGTCTGCCACGCGGGCGAGCCTCGCTTGGGCCTGCTCGGGATCGGTGAGCACGGGTTCACCGCTTATGTTCCCGGACGTTGCGACCAACGGACCGGAAAAATCATTCAGGATCAAATGATGCAGCGGGCTGTAGGGCAAAAAGACACCGACTTCATTGAGCCGGGGGGCCACATTCTGCGCCAGTGAGGACGATGGCAGTTTGCCGCATAACACGATCGGTCTACGCGGTGACAGCAGACACCGGGCCTCTTCGACTCCGGGTCGAGCAACGCCGCGAACGCCCGCCAGCAGATCGGCTCCCGCCTGGGGAACCATTACCGCCAGCGGCTTGTGCGGGCGGCGCTTGCGCCGTCTCAGCCGCCCGACGGCCTGTTCGTCGCCGGCATCGCATAAAAGATGGTAACCACCGATGCCCCGCACCGCGATGATTGCACCGTGGCGCAGCCGGCCAACGGCGGCCCGCAATGCGGACTCCGTATC
>CAMYOI010000810.1:1640-2384 GCA_947259955.1 uncultured Gammaproteobacteria bacterium | reverse complement strand
CGCATCATATTTACTTCGGATGGAAGCGGTGGCCGGCGTTTCTGGTGGGATAATTCCGCCGACGATGCCCTGACCAACGATATGAAGAACGACATCAACAGTGTCACGGATGTCGGCGCTGCAGACGACCCAATCGTTCAGTGGACTCGGGGTTGGGATAACAACGAGGGGACCGGGGACACGGATCTCCGGCAGCGCACCACCGTGATGGGAAATCCCGTTCATGGTTCAGCGGTATACCTGGGTCCACCAAATTCCCTTTATACAACAAACGACTATTTCTACTCGTTCAAACTCGCATTTGCCGGGCGCGAGCCGCTCGTATTCGTCGGGGCCGGAGACGCCATGATGCACGCGTTCAAGGCGGGCAGGGACGGTGAGGTCGATGACGCTGACCGGGGCGAGGAGGTATTCGCCTACATCCCCAGGGAATTTCTCGACGACCTGAAAACACTAACCAGCCAGAACCATGGCGAAACCTTTCTCGCCGACGGCTCGCCGGTGATTGGTGACGCCTACGGCCCGTTTCCCGGCTGCGCTGCGGGTAGCGATTGCTGGCGGACGGTGTTGGTGAGCGGGCTCGGAATCGGCGGCAGCACGGTATTTGCCCTGGACGTTACCGATCCAATTGCCGCGATAGGTCCCAGCGACAAGGAAGCTAATGCTGCCCGGGAACTCTTTATTTGGGAATTCACCGATTTCGACGATTCCGATCTCGGCCTGACCACTTCCGAGCCGCTAATC
>CAMYOI010000810.1:0-1497 GCA_947259955.1 uncultured Gammaproteobacteria bacterium | reverse complement strand
CCTCCGGTACGGGATTGGGTGACGTCATCACGATCGCGTTTTCCGGCAGCAGTCTGATCAAGGTGACGGATGGCGGCAACCCCTTGCCCATTACCACCCGGCCGCTGGTTACACCGAATCCCAACGGCGGAGGAGTGATCGTGTATTTCGGAACGGGATGGAGGAATCAGAACCTCGCCGATGCCAACGGAATGTTCGGTGTGTTCGACAACGGGTCCAGCCTCGGAACCGATCCTGCCCTCGATGTCCACGAGTTGGAACCTATTCTGGCCAATGGGACCACTCCGAATGACGCGGATTACCAGACCAACCCGAACAACATTTTCCGGCTCATAAAGACAACGACCGAAGTAGTGGACGCCGTGGGCTGGAAAGTCAAGCTTATGGATGGTGAGCGCGTACTGACCAATCCCACTCTGAACAATGGTCGCGTCAGCTTTACGAGTTCAGATGCGGCTACAATGGACTTTAATCGCAACTGGTTCGTGGGTGTCGATTTTTTGACCGGCGGCACGCCGGATGAGCCCTTCCTCGACGTCAACGGGGACGGTTTATTCGATGACGTGAACGACGTGTTCATGGATATCACCGATGAATGTCCCGAGGAAGAAGCCGATTGTCCCGCGGCCATCGATGTCCCTGCCGTCGGCCGTTTCCTCGACACGGGTGTCGTGTCCGCAGCGGTGCCCGCCAACATCGCCAATGGAAAGGACACGGTGTTCATTACCCATGGCCTCGAGTCCGTGTTCGATGAGGACGCCACGCCGGGACTTGAAATCTTTAATGACCCCGGCGCCGCTGGCGGACATTTCGACCACGACACCTTCCAGGGAGACGTTGCGGGAGCAGGCAACAAGCGTGATCACACCCATGAGTACGACGACAAGTACAATGTCAACGGCGTCAACATGCTGGAGTCAGGGGGCAATAAGGTCACCACCAGCGTGAATACCTTCTGGTGCGAAAACGAGAGCTATCCGGCAATGCTCAATCCATCACCGGAATGCTTTTTGAACGTAACCGGTATGATGAGTGCCGACAAGGCGCTCATGGACAGTGTTCTCGAGCTGGATGCGGGAGTCGATACGGTAGTCAGGCTCAGTATCCTGAACCCGAACTCCTATGACACGGGCAGGTTGAGGGATCATCGTTGTAGTGAATTCATACCCACTGTCGAATGGCCTGAAGGAACATGCCCCGCTGAGGTCAAGAGTGTGGCCCCGCCGGTGACCATCTGGTACCAGTGCCTGAACGGTGCGCGCCCCGATAATTACAGCGGTACGCCCGATCCAGGTGACCCAGAGATTTTGTTTGAATTCGTCGGCCCTGCGCCCGCATTCAATACGCTTGTTGCGGAACAAGAACACACCTGCAAGGCGAGCGACATTGGGGTACTGGTAAGTAAAATAACCAACATCAATGCGCTGCGCGTCAGGGATGCGGGCAGAAATTACTGTGATTATGATCTGATGGATTGGAGCTTAACACACAGGCATG
>CAMYOI010000809.1 GCA_947259955.1 uncultured Gammaproteobacteria bacterium | reverse complement strand
CACCGATTCCGAATCGCAGGACGTCGCCGGCGAAGTCGGTGCCCCCGATCGGGTGCCACCAGCGCAGTTCAGACTCCAATGACCAACGACCTTTGAGCTTTTTGTAGTACAACAGTGCCGGTTCGATCGAATAATGATCGGTACCCAGGGCTTGTTCTGCGTCCCCGGAAGGGAAATAGCCCCTCACCTGGAGTGTCAGGTAGCGATCCGGACGCACCAGCGTGGCGTACTTGAAGCCCACTCGGACGTCACCTATGCCACTGCTACTGAAGTTACCAATGGGCGAGCCCGAGGGTGGTGTGAGATCGATTGAGCGGACCGGAATTTCGGTAAACAAAGAGAATCGATTGCTGAAGGCGTGTTCAAATGTCAATTCAAACTCTTGGTAGTCGAGATCTTCCGCCGGACCGGGGCTTATGCCCCCGGGATTACAGGGTGTGCATTTGGCATAAATGAATTCCGCCCGGTCGGGCCGGTCGGCATCGAAGTTCCAATCGTAACGGACGCGCAACTGGTTGAGCACGAACGCACTGTCGATATATCCGGTATTGCTCTTGAAAACAATGTCAATTCCCGGAGCATCCAATATGTCAGTTTCTGCGGGCGGGCACTCTTCCCGGGGAGCAGGGTCCGCGGTTAGACACTCTTCTTCCGTGTGGGCAAGGAGCGGGGTTGCATATGATGAAACCCACACGACCAGAATGTAAATCAAGCTCCAGAGCGAGAATGTATAAGGTTTACGCATGTCGATCTCCTTCCAAAACTAGGTTTGGTCTGTTGAGGTTGCGCAGCATCAGTGCGTTCCCTGTATCACTTTGTAGCGGCCGTTGATTTCAATGATGCGCCGGTGGTCAGCACGTAGCCGTGGCAGAATATCCGCCATGAGTTCGCGGATCTTTGCGGTTTCGATTGGTTGCTCCGCGGTCGCGTAGTAGTAACCCAGGTAGGTCAGCGCCGCGGCGTAGCGAAAAAGGTAGTCGGTGTTATCCGGATATTGACGGAGCACGGCTTGCAGGGTACTCGCGGAGGTTTGAAAACGCTCGATAGCTTCCGCTGTTTTATCCGATCTCAGCAAGGCCAGCGCCTCGGTGTGGTAGGCATTTGCCAGCTCCACGCGCAGCCCGGGTAGCGGTTCGGCAAGGCCCTCGAACAAGTCCAGCGCTTTGCGATTGAAAGCCACGGCGTCCTGCAACAGGTCGGCGTTCGACGAGCTGTCGCTCGAAAGGAGGTGGCTTGCGAGGTTGTTATAGGTCTTGGCCAGCTCCTCCCGATACTCACGACTTTCGGGGTGGGTATTGTGCAAGACAACGAAGGATTTTGCTGCCAGTTCGTATCTTGTCTTTGCCTCGAAATCGTCTTTAAGCTCGGCCAAAAGGTTCGCCAAGGTGCTGCAGGATGTCTTCGCGCCATTCCCCGGGACTTTCCGAGTATGGTTCAACCAGATCGATCGCCTGGATCAAATCTTGTTTGGCCCGTTCCGGATCGGATAGTTTCTCCATGCGCAGAATTCCCCGGTTGAGATGCGCCACCGCGAACGCCAGTCGGAATTCAATATTTTCCGGATTCTCTTGGTTAAGGCGTTCATGCATTTCGATGGCGCGCCCGTAATAACTATCGGCTTGTTTGGAGCCGTCTATTATCGTCGCAAACCTAGCCGTCAGCGTACCCATCTCGTCGTAGATCTTAGCCAACTCGTAGCGATACATTACATTACCGGGGTTTTCTCTCGCCAGATTTTCCAGGCCCGCTATTGCGTTTTGAAGCCCCTGTACCGCCGCCTCATGCTTCCCCAGCTGGCGATCGATGTCGGCCACGCGAGCAGGGGCCAGCGCCGCTTGTAGACGCAGATTTGGATTGTTGAGGTTTTGCTCGGTGAGCTGCTCGTACAGCGCACGCGCTTTGACTAGAAGTTCAACCCGAACGTCTTCAATCTGCGGAACGTTCCGTAGCGTCTCGCTGCCTACCTTGGTCAGCATCTCGTCTACTGCAGTGGTGGCGAGCTGCAAGCTGTGTTCCGCCCGGCGTTGAGAAAGAGTCGCCATAATCGCGGTAACGATCGCCACTACGGCCAAAACGCTGATCGCGGCGACCGCCGAGCGTTTCATCCACCGTAAGCGCACAGCTTTGGCCACCGACTCTTCAATAAACTTTCTACCCTTATCGGTCAAATCGTCTGCGCGCGCCGCGAACCAACGCTGCGCCTCCACCAGCGGGCCTCCCCGCAGGAGTGCGCCAGGATCCCGTCCGGATTCTTCCCACGCTCCCAAGGCAGCTCTCGTTCTCTGCCGCCAAAACAAGAATTCCCGGTCTTCTTCCAACCAGCCGTTGAGGCGATGCCACCCGCGCAGCAGCGCCTCGTGGGCGATTTGCACCTCTTCTTCTCCTTCGAACGTGCTTACGGTAAGCAATCGCTGAGCGACAAGTGTCCGCAGGGCCTTAGCTGCGATCTCACCATTGGCTCCCGATGGCAGTAGCCGCTCAATTCGTTCGCGCCGACGTGTCGCTCCGGTTTCCCTTCCGGGCTGGACCAGGCTGAGCAGTAACTTTCGTGCCTGTTTCTGTTCTTCCACAGAAAATCTGCTGAACACCTGTTCCGCGTGATGTTCGAGTGCGCCCTGGACGCGTCCAATGGATTCGTAA
>CAMYOI010000808.1:2131-3642 GCA_947259955.1 uncultured Gammaproteobacteria bacterium | reverse complement strand
CGCTCTTTCTGGATGGAGCACTTGATCTTGGCGAGCCGCACCACAACTTCTATGTAACCGATTCTGGCTCGTTGGTGATGACCGAGCACTAAAGAATGCCGAACAAGGCGCTGGACACCAAGACCTGACCCAATCGCGTCAAGCTAAGCACTGAGTGATTGCTTGCCAGTGGGTTACGCGTTTTCGTCGGTCGTATTTCAGATGCCTTGGGTCTGGCTCGAAGGCCCAAGTCTGATTATCAGAGGTTATGCGCATGAGATGAATCGAGAAGGCATCGCTGAGTTTTTCGATGCTGATCGAGGCTGCGTATTCCGATCTGGCGGCAAGCATCGCGTCCAAATTCAGAGTGAGCAGTTGGAAGATCATCGCGGCCAGCACCATCGCCTCGATGTGATGATATCCACTCTGGTGCTGGAGACCCCGGCTCAACTGGCAGGATTGTTTGAAGGCGCGGAACTTGATTTCGATGCTCCAGCGCAGGCAGTAGAGATTGCTGATGCGCCGGGCACTCAACTGGTCGCTGTCAATGTTGGTGACGAGGATTCGCCAGCCGGCGCGTTCCAGAGTTTCCTTGTTTGGTGTGACTCCGCGTCGCTTGGCCTCGCGCCTGACATGTCGGCGATTGGCAGCGGCTCGAGCCTTACTGAGACGAAAGGCAACTAGGCGGCAGGACAATCCCTCGCGGCCGAGAAGAGCGGCGCGGTCGATGCGATTGCCCTTGGTGTTTTTGAGCAGTTTGCCGAGCGCGGTTTCGTCGGTGGACCTCAGGGAGACGCTGGCGGGCAAACGACTGATATAGAATGCGTTGCGGCGTTCGATCTCGCGCAATGCATCGATGGAGAAGAAGCCCATGTCGCGGATGATGAGGTCGCCTTTGCGGCACGGATCGACACTCTCGAAAGCGAGCGATTGATCAGCCTGGCGGGCGGCATGAAGTTGGAGATCGAGGGGTTTTCCGCAGAGCAGATCAACCAGCAGCAGGCATTTGCAACCGGCCGTTTCGAATCGACCGTTGCCGTTGTTGGGAAAGTTCTCGGCGTTGCTTTTGGCCATGGAGACGACCACTGAATCCTCAATGAGAATTCGGCGGAAGAGACCGCCTTGGAGGTCGCGCCGCAAAGTCGGGAAACGACTGGTGAGAACCGTGTTGATGACGCCCAGCAGGAAAGCCGAAGAAGCCGGGCCGAAGCGCTGGTGAATGGCTTGGCGTGTCATGGATTCGCGCACGAAGGCGCTTAGATGCATGACGATATGGTTGAGTGAGGTGTCACCTTTGGTGACCGATTGAAGCAGTCCGAGGAGGAATCCGGCGGCGGAAAACTTGTGGGAACTACGTTGTATGAGACCGGTTTCGCGGGCGATGGCTTCGAGATTTTGAGGATCAGGCAAAAGATGGGCATTGAACATTCCCAGCGTGCTGAGCTGAGCCCGAAGTCAAGCGGTTATTGCAGATTTTTCGTGCCTTAAACCATTGAGGACAAGTAAGTTATGGACTTAGCTTGACGCAAATG
>CAMYOI010000808.1:0-2079 GCA_947259955.1 uncultured Gammaproteobacteria bacterium | reverse complement strand
CTGATGGCATAACAAGTCAGTGGAGGTAAGGTGTTACCCTCCGCTTCGCTACGGCTACCACCTACCTCACTTCAAACGTTGTGCGCCGAGCCAAGCGAGGCGCTTCTTATCGGGTGAAAGTCCCGTTGTTATAAAACCTAACCAGTAGTAATTACCGAGTGTTGCGTTGATGTTAGCTAAGCCATTGAAAAGTCGCGGGAGCCACCGCGTTACCAACGAAGAGCCGGAAGCCTCGAAAGGGCGGAAGGATGGCGGAACAGCATCGACGAAGCGTACACAGGGAAGTGACCAGGCCGCAGGGAGATTCGCAAACTCCCAAAGATTGATACAGCCTCGTAAGAAGTTTAGATATGAAAGCCGATCCGCTAACGTTACGGAGAAGGCCGCATCGGAGGGCGCGAATTGGTGAGCGCCATTCGATTTCATCGGGGTCTTCCATCAAGATCGTGGCACGGTCACAAAGAAGCGAATAGATGAACCCGAAAGAGCCGGAAAACTCGAATCGGGCACCTCGAACTCGGGAGGCCTCGCCACTGTCCCTGTCGGTAGACCCACAGGGCGCTGATGTTCAACTAAAGGAAGGCATCAGAGTAGGTGGTGAGGAGTCAGACTCGCCCATAGTAGTCAGAGACGGTAGGACCGATCACAAGGCAAAGGGGCGGGCAGAGAGACAACGCGAGCAAAGCACTCACGACGGGATAGGATTGATCCCGGCTGACGTGTCAAGCTCCCTGCTTGCAATCGGGGAACGGATCGGACACGATGTGTTCGACACTGTTTCCACTGCGCGTTTCTCTGAGGAGCCCGGTGCGGGAAAACCGCACGCCGGGATCTGCGAGGGGGGCGCCTGGTAACGGGCGTCCCTACCTCTATCTCTGTAAAAATAAGGAATTGCGTTCGTGGCCCATTTGTGGCACTTTTGTGCCATGAGCGACACGATGGTCAGAGCCCGCGTGGATCCGGAACTTAAGGACGAGACTGATAAGATCTTTTCCGAACTCGGCATCTCCACGACAGACGCAATTCGGATGTTCCTGTCGCAGGTCAAGCTGCGTCGAGGACTTCCCTTCTCCGTCGGACTCCCTTCCGACAATGACGATTTGCTTCTGACTTCCGGAGCACGGCAGGCGGCTCTCGATTCCGTCTATGACGACTAAACCCGGAGAGGTCTATCGGGTCGATTTGGGTGCGGGCGGCAAGGTCCGCATGATGCTTGTTGTCTCCCGCGAGGACAGCGATCCACCGCGAGCGCTTTCCCTCTGCGTCCCGATCACATCCGCGTATCGCGAATCCGAATACGAGGTTGAACTGCCCTCCAGACCGTTCTTCCGGATGAAGAGCTATGCGAATGTGCAAGGCCTCCGCATGTCCGCCGCGCTCGGGAGGCTCTCCGGTTTGCTCTCGACCTGTAGACCGAAAGCAGAGAACACCTATTAAGCCCGGATTAGCAAGCGGCAAAAAGACTCCGTGAGCAGTTTTCTTCGAACTGCTCTTGGCGAGAGAAAAAGGCAAGCGCTCTCCGCTTGGATTCGGTTGATACGGCTCGGAGCTTGAAGGCTCCGTCTAAACACCTATTCGGGCTCTATCCAGCCAGGTCGAAAAACGGGTTGGTTTTTCGCCTGGCCTTCCAGCCGACCTCTCGCGCCTTTTTGGCTGCGGACGATCGGCGGCCCAGAAACAAACAGGCAGTTCACCCGTCGAGGATCCATTCAAGAAATCAGTTGGCTGCCCGATTTCTTCGAATCGGGCTCCAGTGGTTGGCGGATTTGTCGTCGGGGCGGATCGAGCCGGGCATGGCCTCTTTCTCGATAAGAGTGGCGGTAAAAAAACAGGTGATCCCGGACGCGGCAGTCGCCATTCAAGAGCCTCGGGTTGTCCTCTTCGCATGCGAGCGAAGCGCCTCCCATCGCAACCCTTCGGGGCGGTCATCCCCTCGAGGGATGCCGCAGAGGTGGAAGTTGCGGGGCGCGGGATCGGCTTGTCCGTCGATCGGGCAAAGGGCTCCAGTTATGCTCTGCGGTTGGACTGCCATGGCGTCCGGGATCAAACTCAAAAGTCAGGGGGCCTTCGCCGGCCGGC
>CAMYOI010000807.1 GCA_947259955.1 uncultured Gammaproteobacteria bacterium | reverse complement strand
AGGTGGCTATGCGGCGCTGTGGCGCGTACGCCGCACGGCGGTTTGGGCAGCCGTATCCGCGATCGTTCCCGTTTCGCTGTTCGCGATTGCGTACTGGCGATTTCTGGGTTTTGAAACAAACACCAACTGGGCGGTGGTTTCCGCAGTACTGGCTAGCGTGTATCTCGCAGCGACTTTTTCGGTGATGCAACGCCTCAAACAAAGCCCTGCTCAGTATGCACTGGGTCTTTACGTGTCGGCAGTCTTCGCGTGTATCAGTCTCGGTATGGCAATGACCCTGCGTGATGCCTGGCTGACTGTTGCCCTGTCCCTGCAACTTCCGGTGCTGGCCTGGATACACAACCGCCTCGATTTGCCCGCCATTCGCTACATTGCCTGGGTGTTTTGTGTCATCGTTTTGCTGCGACTAGTGGGTAACACGAGCATTTTCTACTACGCACACGGTTCGGGCTTTCTTCTGATGTGGGTGCTCTACGGCTACGGTATTCCGGCGGTCGCATTCCATCGGGCAGCCATCACTTTCGCCCGAAGTGTTAATGACCTGCTCGTCGCGGTAATGGAATCCGGAGCGCTGATTTTTTTCGTATTGCTGGTGACCTTCGAGATTCGTTACCTGGTGACAGGTTCGATCATCAATGTGAAATACGAGCTTACAGAACAAAGTCTACAGTCTATCGCCTGGCTACTCATCGCATGCGGACTTCTTGCTGGCGGGTCACGTGTCAATGTCAGTCGTCAGCCGATACAGATCTGGGGAGCGCTCATTCTTCTCGGCGTCTCGACAGCACAGGTGTTTACATTACAGGTATTTCTGTTTAACCCCGTCCTGACGCACGAACCTATGGGCGAGTTGCCCTTAATCAATCTATTGCTCCTGGCCTATTTTGTGCCCGGGGTCCTCGCAATATGCGCGGGCTGGCTGTTACGCGCGAGGGGTTTCTCGAGATTGGCTAATATGGCGAATATTGCCTCTCTGCTCCTGTTGTTCTTATACCTCACCCTCGAAGTCAAACACTGGTTTCAGGGCCCTGTTCTTAGTGTGTCCTTCTCCAACGATGCAGAGAGCTATGCCGTTTCCGCAGTATGGCTTGTGTATTCGCTTGTACTACTGGGTGGTGGTATCGTCTTCCGTAACAAGTGGCTTCGGTTCGCATCTCTGGGTGTACTCCTTGTGACCGTCGCCAAGGTGTTCATCGGAGATATGGCGGGACTAACCGGTCTCTATCGTGTAGCTTCCTTCCTTGGGCTGGGTTTGTGCCTTGTCGCAATTGGGTACATATATCAGCGTTTCGTATTCTCAACCTATGGCGCAACCGGATCCGACGCGGGGTGGCCTGACGCGACCGGGGAGGATTAATTGAGCTCGACATGCAAACTGCTGTCACTGCGGTACCAAATCACTACGCATAGCGTCCCGCTAATGTCTCTTGTTGGCCGGTTACTGACGGACAGGATGCAGTGAGACCCACGTCTTCAAGCCCAGTTTTCTCGGTCCGCTTTGTCGGGGATAACTGTCGTTCGATAACCATAAATGGCATGGAATGTGAGCATTTCCCAATAGACAGAACCAGACCCAAAGCGAACTAAGGCAGCTGCATCACTTACTGATGATGAACGCATTTACGATGCACCGGTTTGCTCATTCCTAGAGCGTAGCTTTCCACGCTTCCCGCGCGATTACTTTTGCGTCTTTATCGATCATATCCCCATGGGACACAATGATCCTTTCAAAGTCCCAATCAAGGATTCTTTTCAATGACTTGCTTGCCGCAGCCTTGTCTTTCCACCCTAATTGATACTCCGGTGCGGGCTTCGGATGATCCCACATATGAAACACAACCTTCCACCACAGCTTCAGTTGCCAATTCACGTTGGGAGTTCGGTCGGTAAAATTCTCGATTAGATCAACCAATAGCAGCGTCCGACTTGGCTTGTGGAAAAACGCGACCTCCCATATGTATTTATTACCCCTCACCAACACCTGATCGAGCGTGTCTGCCCAGTTTTCCGGTGGTTGGTCCGCGAGGAACCAATCGAAGTCAATCTCTGGACGCTTTCTCTCAATTCCTGGACAGATATACGTTTCTGCTTGCGGGAAGGCCGCTTGGGCAGAGGGAATATAGAGATGGTGATATGAGCCCGGAGCGATGATGTAAGCGACGTCGCCTAACGCTGAAATAGCCTTTTTCGTCTGCGAATCTATTTGGCACGGTGAATGCAGTAGTAGCGTCGAATCGGGGAGCCGGATTACGCTCATCCGCGCATTGAAATCACAGCCCGCGAAGTGAATCGGGTATTCCTGTAGCCAGATCTGGCCCGCAACGCATTCGGTGAACACCATGAAACTAGTTTACTTGTGGCTGATGTCCTAAAAAAGGTTGATCTTGTGGAGTTTTATGAGATCAGCAATCATGTGCCAACATCGATGCAAATGTAAACCGAGAATCGACAAGCATATGGGTTGGATTTTTGCAGTCCTAGTCACGACTGCCTTTTTAACGTTGGCCATTCTGATAATTATGCGATTTCGAAAAGATATGCACATCGCACAGGAGCGTCTGAACAGAGCCAGTCCGGAGGTTGTTCAGACAGCCTGCGGGCCCATAGAGTATGCAACATTCGGCCAGGGTACTCCGTTGCTCGTAATACATGGGATATTTGGTGGATTCGATCAAGGGCTCAATATTGCACGTAATAATGTGGGTGAGGAGTTTAAATCGATTATTCCCTCCCGATTCGGATATCTCCGCTCACCACTGCCTGATGACGCCGCTCCTCCCAGACAAGCCGATGCGTTTGCCCCTTTGCTTGATCGAGATACGCACGCCGATGACCGCTGTCCACACCACGACCCCGCCTCGCGCCACGAACGCACTGATCACGACCTATCGGCTCTTCCTCCGAGGGCGCTAGCAAACGTCCTTTTCAGGTCCAATTTCATTTTTTGGTTGTTGACGACCTATTTTCGTTCAGCGTTACAGTCAATCATGGGTGTACCGAAAGGGTTCGAACTGACTCCCCAATATGGGGCTGACATTGCCAACGTAATGAAAACCATATTACCCGTACGCCCACGTTCTGGTGGGGCGATATTCGACATGTACGTCTCTAACCCGGATATCAATACAGGATATCCCTTCGAGGAAATCGTGGTACCGATACTCATCATTAATGCAAGAGACGATCCGCTCACTTTGTATACAAATGCTCTGGCAATGGCGGAGAAGATTCCACATGCAAGATTTCTCACCATTGAAAATGGGGGGCACATGTTGTTAGGGCACCAAGCGACAGTCCGGTCGCAAATCACCTCATTTTTAGAGGAATACGGCTCTATCCGATCATAAAGTAGTCAGACAAGACTGGTCCATATATTTTCTGCTCAGGGAACACTAGGAATTTGACGGATATTTGGAGTTGGCCGCTTGCTGACTGTGCAGGCAGTGAATTATTTACTCCACCCTGCTAGATCCCACAGGCAGTAATAGGTTCCACTGCAGACCGTTGAATTTTAAGTTTGTAACAAGTTTCGACGAGAACGTACAGGCGCTATCGGCCAGCAGGAAACATTCGTCGTCCAGGGGACGACCGGCGGCAACATACTCAACGCTGACTCTGACGTAGTAAGAACGAACGCGTACTTACGACCCGAAAGCGCCCGGTTGTCGACAATGGCCTATCTTTTCTGCTTGAGTGTTTCTCAGTCGCGGAATACTTCCATTGGCGGTATTTTGCTGGAGCGATTTTCAAAGTAAGCGATTACAAGTCCACTCCCGATAATTAAGGCGCTGCCAGCGAACGACACCCAATCCGGCCAGTCTCCCCACA
>CAMYOI010000806.1:3030-4436 GCA_947259955.1 uncultured Gammaproteobacteria bacterium | reverse complement strand
ATTACAAGAATGTCCATACTGACGTAAAAGTCTTGTCCGAACTTGAGATCATCCAGGAAACAGAAGATGGGAAGATAGCGATTCCATGGGATGAAATCGAGGCACACTTTAAGTTGGCGGCTTGATGTTGCAGGGATAGAATTTAACGCCCTCCAGCCCATTGAAATCGGTGTCTTGGGTCCAAAGCACCGCACCATATTTCCGCGCCGTGGCATAGATGATGCTATCTGCAAGCGGCAACTTGAATTCAATACCAAAACAAGCGGCATCCACAGCCAACCCACTATCCAAGACCGCCACATTCCCTTGTTGCATGTGAGCTATAGCCTGAATAGCGGATTCTTCATCGCGCTGGCGCAGGATGCTCTTAAACACTTCTGCAATGGTAATACTGGGCACCAATAACTCTGCTACTAATTCTATCGCCTTGGCAAATGAACCCGCATTCTTGTCACCCGCAAAATAAGATAACCAAGCTGACGAATCGACGACATTCATACCCTGTCCTTATCTCGTGTTATTTTCGTATTAATGCCCTTGAGAAAACCTCTCATCTTTTTCATGGGCTTTATCGGAACTAACTCGATCCGATTTTGGTGGATAAGAACCTGAATCTTCTGGCCGGAAAAAATACCCAGTGACTCCCGTACTTCTTTGGGGATTACGATTTGGTATTTCGGTGATACAGTTACAGCAGTCATAAGCATAACTCCATCGATAATGCGATGGTATTACGTTATCCCTATCGATATATTTTGTCAAACCAAATTAATGGGATCAAAAATAACAATCCCATTGTTCGAACACATTGCCGGCCTGCTTAAAATCGGTGTTGCCCCCCGCGATCTGGGTTGCGTATCGAAGCCATTCGAAACGATCTTAATGTCCCGATAACAACACATCGTGATGTCCGATGGTGTCCGCATCATTACCATCCCTCGAGCTAAGCCGATGATTCAAAAAGGGGACAAATTTATAAATCTGTCCCCTTTTTGGAGAAAAATCTGATCCCTCTTTATATCATTTCGGCCGGCCCTTGCCGCCGCCATTGCCGCCACCGCCGCCACCGCCGCCATTGCCGCCACCACCGCCACCTATGGTCACTGTGACCTCATTGCTTGCGGCCGATACATTTCCCGCAGCATCGGAGGCGACTACGACGTACGTGCAGGTCATCCCCGCTGTCACGGAGCGATCGACGTAGTTGGTATCGTTAATTTCGGTGAGCAGCGCACCGTCGCGCCACACCTGGTAACCGGTGACCCCGACATTGTCGCTGGCCGGGCTCCATGCCAGAGTGACCTGTTTGCGCTTGACGCTCGCGGCCATGCCGCTTGGTGCGCTCGGCGGCTCGCCGTCGGCGGCCTGCAACACGACGTAATCCGCCACACCGGAACCGCTGTGCA
>CAMYOI010000806.1:0-2875 GCA_947259955.1 uncultured Gammaproteobacteria bacterium | reverse complement strand
CGAGCGTGACGATCGGGCTCGCCGGGCTACACGCCATCTGTACCGTGTAACTCGCAGTCGCGGTGGCGTCGTGAGTCGGTTCAGTCGCGTCCGACACGTTTGCTTCGACGGTGTAGACGCCGTCAGATGCGGCCGCCGCCGAGGTCACCGTAAGCGTGGCCTGGCCGTTCTGATTCGGAAGCAGATCCAAGGTGCTGGGTGACAGTGACCCGGTCCAACCGGTAGGCAGCGCGTGGTCGAGTGAAAACGTGCTCAGCGCGCAGGCCGCACTGTCGTGGTTGGTGACCGAGACCGTGTAGCTTAATGAATCACCGGGCCCGGCGCTTTGATTTGCTGGAGACAATGTCATCGTCGGAGCTGCTGCCGTGCATGTGGCGTCGAAAGCAACCTCCACGGTCACGTAGTTCGGGGTATGGCTTATCTGCGTCACCGTTATGCCGTTAACTGGGTCTACAAAGCTCTCGCCATCCAACAGAGTATCAAGAAGAAAGGTTCGGCCGCCGTTGCCGTTATCACGGTGGACCGTCAGGCGTTCGAGGTAATTGGCTGCCAGATTGGCGTCGAATCCGATAGGTTGGCGGAAGGAAAAGTAGTATTGCTCATTGGTATCCGGTTTCGCGATCTTAAAGATCTGTGGAGCGACCGCCTCGGCGTCTGTGAGTTCGAGTGGCGCGATGTCGTATGAACCGCCTTCGGTGACTGTGATAACGCGATGGTCTGCGCGCCATCCCATTTGTCGCTGATGCGGCGCGTTGATCTGGCGCAGACTCTGACCCGAGTACCCCATTATGTCGGACGTATCGCCGTATTGGTTGCTGGGGGTCGACGAGTGATTCATGCTCAGGTTATGTCCGAGTTCGTGCGCATAGATATCCGGCGTGTTGCAGTACAGGATCCACGCCTGGCTGGGGTTGCCGCCGACAGAACCGAGGCCGGCCCAGCCGCAGGAGTTGGTGCTCGGCAGGACGTAGACCTTGCGATTGTAGGCACTGAGATCAACTCCGATCGCCTGCGCGGAGTCTTCCATCGCCTGCGCCCACGCGAACGGGTCACAAGGATCGGTACTCCAGTAATCGATGGAATAAGGTCCCGCCACGGTGCCGGTGAACCAGACCTGTCCCAGTGACGTTTCCTGGTAGAGGTCATCTACAGATTGGTCTGCGGGATCGGTGAACATCAGGTCGCTGACGGAGTTCGCCGAGCACGAGAGCCCGACATCGAGAAAATCGGCCATTAGTACTATGGTCTGCTGTTCGCCGGCCACCGCTACCGCCGCGGGCGCGACAGTTTCGGTACCCGCGGCTCCATCGGCGGCTAAGTGCAGTTCTCGCCCTTTGGCCTGGCCACGGACCGTCACAACCATGCCGGTGCGCCAATTTGGCGGTGCCTTGTCCGGAAAGCGCAGACGATACCGTTTCTTATTTTGTTTGTCCTCGATGAAATGCATGAGTTCCGCCCGGTGATTGGCGAAGTCGTCGATAGCGACCGATAAGAGAGTGAGTAACGGAATCGCGCGCCAAAGCGCAGCAATGCCTGGTTGCAGATCCGTTCGCGGCAGGGTGAAGAACCGTAGGGTATTCGCCAGATAACTGGCGATCATGGAAACCATCAAGGACATCTTTAGGAGACCTCGGTACGTGAATAACGTATCAAGAAAGATCTCCAAACCGTACGGGCCGATCACGCAGTCTCCGCCCTTCGGTAGCCCGGCTATCCCGATGATCGGGACCCGCGGCTTTGCGTCCCCCACTTGCGTGAGGTTTGCCTTTATCGGGGGGAGATCTTCCACCCGGTGACGCTGGCGCGTTGGTTACGCACATCGTCGAGAAATAAGTATAGCGGTGGCTGGCGTATTTTCCTGGCGCTGCGGCTGTTAAGCGACCAAGCGTAGGTTTTTCTTGATGGATCGGCTTTATTTATAGCGCAACCGGTTCATGAAGCAAAAAAGGGACAGATTTATTTTTCCTTCCGAGGACGGCCGCATTAAAAAGGGGACGGATTTATTTTTCTGTCCAAGCTCTCTGATTTCATGGACTATTGCAACCGTTATCGTGTTCCCAGGTCGTTAGACGGCCGCACGCCCGCAATCAGCGCCCCGGCAGACGAGCACAAAGTTATCGACCTCAACAACTATCGCTGGCAATCACATTGTCGAGGGTTGTACCAAACACCGATTGCCGCAAAGTGGCTATTTCGCCAAAGACAGGTTAGCGCCACTATATGGTTTGATAGACCATATATACTATGGTACGTTAAACCATATGCCGGCCATCAAATTGTTTCACAAGAAGCAATTTCACCGCGGTGGAATTGTAGAAATGGTGATCTGGCGGTTACCGAGTGCTGATTCAGAGCGCTCACATGGATTGAAGTATCGTTTGGTCTACGTAAAAGATGGTCGGCGTCTCGTAGGTTACGATAATGAACGAGGAAAGGGAGATCACAAGCATATTGGCGGGAAGGAACAGGTGTATGTATTCCAAAGCGTTGACCAGTTGCTTGAGGATTTCTGGAATGATGTGAAGAGGTGTGATGATGACTGAACGACGGATATTGCATATTGAAATTTCCTCGCCTGATGATTCTATGCGTCAGTTCGCAGATGTATGGCGTCAAGCCGAGCGGGGTGAGAAAGTTGAGCCATTCCACAGTGTTGGATTTGAGAGTATGGCTGAATTGATTTCTACACTTACCCCAAAGCGTTGGGAGTTGATTGAACGCTTACATCAAGAGGGCTCGATGAGCATTTACGCTTTGGCGAAGCATTTGAAAAGAAATTACAAGAATGTCCATACTGACGTAAAAGTCTTGTCCGAACTTGAGATCATCCAGGAAACAGAAGATGGGAAGATAGCGATTCCATGGGATGAAATCG
>CAMYOI010000805.1 GCA_947259955.1 uncultured Gammaproteobacteria bacterium | reverse complement strand
CTGCGGCGGGCGGCGCCAAATTTGCCCATAATGGCGGTAGAAGTGGCCGGGCTGCGTCTGGACCCCGACAGCCATCGCGTCACGGTACAGCAGCGAGACCTGTCCATGGGGCCGACCGAATTCAAACTGCTGTACTACTTCATGACCCACCCGGAGCGCGTGTTCAGCCGTGCGCAGCTGATCCAACAGGTCTGGGGCAACAATATCTATGTCGAAGACCGCACCGTGGACGTACACATACGCAGGCTGCGCAAATCTCTCGAGCCGTCCGGTCACGACGGTATGATCCAGACCGTCCGCGGGGCCGGCTACCGGCTGTCGACACGGGACTGATCTGTTTCGGTAATCGCGGCGGGGCGCCGCTCCTACGAATATTACGAGACACCGATCCCTGTCGATACGAATCGTATAATGATCAATCTGACATCATGCTGATTGCTCAACCCTTTCCGGACCGCGCCCTGGCGACATGAATAACCACCTCAGATTCGAGCTCATTTGTCTGCTTGGGATTGCTGCGCTTGGCTTCGTCGGCGGTGCGCTGTGGAACGCTACCCTGCCTTTTCTGCTGGCCGGATTTCTTGCTTATACCGGTTGGCACCTGTTCAACCTGATACGCCTTTCGCACTTGGTCCTCAGTGGTAAAAAATTCCAGGATTCGTATCCCCCGGGTTTATGGAAAAAATCCAGGATTCATATCCCCCGGGTTTATGGGCGGTTGTCTACAAAAATGCATTCACACTCAGGAGGCAAAGTCGAAAGCGCAGACGCAAACTTTCTCGTTTTTTCAAGCGCTTCACCGAATCCGCCGCCGCACTCCCCGATGCCGCCGTCGTTGTCGGGCAAAACGGCGACGTCGGATGGAGCAACCCGGCCGCGGCCGATTTATTGGGTGTGACCTGGCCCCAGGCCGCGGGGCGCAATCTGGTACAGCTGGTGCGGGACCCGGTGTTCAAGGAATATCTGGAGGCAGCGCAGCAGGATCGTCCGTTGGAATTTCCATCGCCGGTAGACCAGACAAAGATTCTTTCCGCCTACACCACGCCGTTCGGCAAAAAGCATCAGCGATTGTTGATCGCCCGGGACATTACCCGGACCTACTACGTCGATCGCATGAGACGCGATTTCATTGCCAATGCTTCCCATGAACTGCGCACGCCGCTGACCGTGATCCGGGGGTTTCTCGAAGTATGGGACAGCCAGGAACAAATTTCGCAGAATCAGTCGCGCCCCGTGGAATTGATGCTGGATCAGACCAGGCGAATGGAGGGAACGATCGACGACATGCTGACGCTCTCGCGCCTGGAATACGGCGACGAGCCGATTTCGGAAGCGACCGTTCCGATGCCGGCGTTGTTGGATTCCATAGTAAAGGAGGCCGCTGCGTTGAGTGGGGACAACGGTCATGTGATCAGTGTCGACATCGAGGACGATCGCAACCTGAAAGGGGACGCAGCGAAGCTGCGGGAAGCAATTTCGAACCTGGTATTCAACGCCGTACGCCATACCCCGCCCCGCACCACGATCAGGATAATCTGGAGCCCCTGCGATGACGGTGCGCAGTTGATCGTGGAAGACAGCGGCGAAGGCATCCCGGCCCGTCATATTCCAAGACTCACCGAGCGCTTCTACCGGGTCGATCCCGGACGGTCGCGGGATTCCGGCGGGACCGGCCTTGGCCTGGCAATTGTCAGGCAGGTGCTGGAGCGCCACGATGCCGAGCTGCAGATTTCGAGCAGTATCGGGGCCGGGAGCACCTTTACATGCATCTTCCCGGAAAATCGCGTTGTTGCCCCGAATGAGGACGACCGTATCGCGGGGATGGATTCAAAAACGGCTGGATAGGTTCGACTTGCTCTGCACCATTCACCGGTCCGCCGGGGTCGAGTTTGCGCTGTAACATAAATTTAACAATCCCCACGCCGCGACTGGAGATTTCTCCCAGCACAACCATGCTTCAAGAATATACGCGTCTATTGATCTAGATCATCTCGCCAGCTTCGATTTTACAATGTAATAATAACTTAATAATACTGAGAACATCCGGATGCGCAGACCTTGTTTCGCGAGGTCAAAAAAATCATTCCGACTTTTGTCTTGGACAGCCGATCTTCGACGACGCTGATGGTCCGTCGAATACATTTTTTGTTCGAACTGTACCCGAAACGCTGAATACTGCACTATTTGCCGCACACGAACGCAACT
>CAMYOI010000804.1 GCA_947259955.1 uncultured Gammaproteobacteria bacterium | reverse complement strand
GATGATGCCCGTTACCAGGGTAAAGTTTCGGTTTGGTACCCATTTCATCCTTTCTTTCGTAAGCATGACTTCTCTGTCATGCGCAAATTCGGTTTCAGAGACGTGGAGTACTTGGATCTCTGCAATACCAACGTTCGGCAATCCGTACCTTCGTGGATGGTGGATGCCGATCTCTGTGAGCAGATGACGTGCGGTTTGCAGCCCGCTGCAAGCCTACCGACGTTGCTCGAACTCGTTCGCTGGATCGAGAACCATCCCGCTGAGGACTTGTAAGTGGGACGGCGTCAGGGCAGCCTCTGGACAAGGATCTTTGCCCCTTGTCAGGAGACATTCATGCCCCGTCCGACTCACGATCAGCGGCCACTGTTGGAACCGTGGCTCGCTTGGCAGCAACTACCCGATGACGTTCGTCAGCGCGTACTCGACGTGCTGACGACTTTCTATCTCGAAACCCTCCACTCGGAGTCAAAGACAGATGACAGTTCATTCGATGATTAAACCACACCAATTCGATCGTAACGCTTATGTTTATCTGCGCCAGAGCAGTCCCGGTCAGGTCCGCAAGAATCGCGAGGGGCGACAACGCCAACAAGCCATGGTCGATCATGTTGCCACGCTCGGTTGGCCGCGAGCGCAAATTGTGTTACTCGATAGAGACACCGGTCAGTCCGGCAGTTCGCAACATGGACGCACTGACTTCCAAACACTTACCGAAGCCATCGTGACTGACAAGGCAGGGCTCGTCGCCGCACGCGAACTGTCTCGCTTGGTCCGCGACAATCAAGACTGGACACACTTGGTGCGGCTCTGCCGTTTTCAAGACGTGCTGTTGGCCGATGAGCACCGGCTCTACAATCCCGCGGATCCTCAAGACCGTATGGTGCTCGGCATCCAAGGCGCCTTTAACGAGTTTGAGCATTCCATGATTCTCGATCGCATGCAAGAGAGCTTGCGACAAAAAGCTCAACGCGGCGAACAATACGACGCTTTGCCGCCTGGCTACATCTGTCGACATGCGCCGCTGTGCGAAAAGCATCCTGATCTCCGCGTGCAACGAGCGATTGAAAAAGTGCTCCAGGGCTTTGAACGTTTTCCCAGCGTCAACCAGTTGTACTTGCATTTGGCGGCGGAAGGGTTTCAATTGCCAGTCGTGCCTAATGGGTGCGATTGGCGCGACGTGCAGTGGGTTGATCCAAGCTACAAACAGATCCTGGAGCTGGTGCGTCATCCGGCATACGCGGGCATCTATGTCCGTGGCCGCCGCAAGGTATTCGTCACACTCGACGAACAAGGACACAAGCAAACGAAATGTCGCCATGTGCCGCGGGGACAGTGGGATGTCTTCCTGGAAGACCACCACGAAGCGTACATCGCCAAGGAGACTTGGGAACGAAACATGGAAAAGATTGCCGCCAATGCCAACGTCCGCGGTGACCTGACCAAAGGCGCGGTGGGTCGTGGCGAAAGCCTGATGGCCGGACTGTTACGCTGTCGCCGCTGTGGCCAGATATCCGTCCTCTGGTGTTCGCTACTTCTGTGTCGGTGGCCAGCGACAACGAAAGCAACCGAGTGTGAAGTGCCTGAACTTTTACGGCGCGGACCTGGAGACGTTGCTGGCTGAAGACATCTTGGAAGTCGTCGGCCCGGCTGGTGTGGAAGCCGCGCAACGTGCCGCCGAACGCTTGACCGGTCAATCTCAACAACAACGTCAACTGCTCGTCGACCGCGTGGAAGCATCGCGTGAAGCAGAAGCCCGTGCGGCGCGAGAATACAAACAGACGGACGTAACCTACACTGCAGTTCGTCAAGCATTGGGCGCCGAGTGGGAGGCGGCTTTGGCACGCGTTGCAGAAGGGGAATCGCGTCTGGCAAGGTTCGACCAGCGACAACCTGCGTTGCCGACGCCCTCTCAGCAAGAACAGCTCGCGCATCTGGGCGAAGATGTGCGGCGGCTGTGGGACCACCCGCGTGCCACGGGCAGCTTGAAGCAACAATTGGTGCGCGTGTTGATCAAGGAGATCGTCGCAGACATTGACGACGCGCGAGACGAAGTGATTTTGCTGGTTCAATGGTCGGGCGGTCATCATACCGAGCTGCGCGGACCGCGGACGCTACGCCGTGGTAAGTTGACCTTGAGCGATCTGAAATCGGTGATCGAGACATTGCGCAAAGTGCATGCCGACGGCGCCATTGCGTCGGCGTTGAACCGCGGAGGTATCCGCACGCGCAGCGGTCAGACATGGACGCGTCTCCGCGTCGAGCGTTACCGTCGTCGCGCTGGAATCACCGGCTATGACGCCAATTTGAAGAAGGCTTCGAGTTGGCTGACACAGTCGGAAACCGCTACCCGCTTGGGGATCAGTCCGATGAGTGTGCATCGCCTGGTACGTAGCGGCATTTTGCCGGCGGAACAACCGCAACGCGGTCTGCCGATGGTCATTACAGCTACCGACCTGTCGCTTCCCGAGGTACAACGAGCTGTGATGTCGCTGAAAGCTGGTCATATTCGTCCGCTACCTGACGACCCAAGTCAGTTGAAGTTGTTCTAAACCCCATGTTTTTCAGTGTTTTGTCACCTAGCGCCAAAGGAGTGCATCATGGCACGCAGGCTGAAACCAGTGGCTATTCGCCCTGGTCCCTTCGGGACATGCTCAACCGCAAGCGTACAGGCACACCCCCCCATTTGACTCCAAAGTAGACGGCATTGGGCGTTAGCCCACGGTTCCCGCAGGCTAATCCGAAAACCGACACATTCGCGACGTTGCCGTCGAGGGACGAATAATCTGCCCAGGCCGAAGCCG
>CAMYOI010000803.1 GCA_947259955.1 uncultured Gammaproteobacteria bacterium | reverse complement strand
ACGGGCAGGCCGCTCGCGGCAAGCGGCACAGACGTGGGCGCGTTTCTTCTGCTGCAACTGGCGGCTATCGTGCGCGCCGCCGCGGGCCTGTTCAACGACGATTTCTACGCTTCGCTCGTGACGGGTTCCGGTGTCCTGTGGATACTGGCGTTCAGTCTCTTCCTTTTGCGCTATCTGCCCATGCTGACGCAGCCGCGGATCGACGATCGTCCGGGCTAGTTCTTCTTCTGGCGATTTGGTACCGACTCGGCCGACTGCGTGTTCAGAGCAGGCCCGGGATCGGGCTTGTCGATCTTCGTATAGATCTTCTCGCCTTCATTCCATGTAAAGCGTGAACGTGTGCCGTTATGCGGTTTCATTGCGAAATTGCCGGTATCCACCTGGAGTTTGTTCAGTGGTATCCAAAGTGTCGAAAAATTGCGTGATAATCTCTTATAACCGACACGGAATCCGAACTTGACCATGGGCGTCACTAAAAGTCGCGCACGATACTCGGGTTTTAAGAGGCGCACCCCGAACGGTCGCTTTTGCGTTGTCGTGCCTTGTCGCATTGGCACTGGATTCAGGGTTAGCTTGAACGGGTAGACGCCAACCGCCGGAGCAATGGTGTACAAAATCGCAATAATCTGCCATCGAATTTGATGGTTGCGTTGCCATCGATAAACGTCGATTTGACCGTGATCTTGGTCGTCTTCGGGTCCAGCGTCATGCCGAATGTGCCGCCACCTTGCATGCTCTGCAGCTGGGTCGCGTTGTTCGGTGGCTTGAAATTCTGGCTGTAAGAAACACCGATGGCCGTATACGGTCGGCTGGCGATAGTTTTCCAGAATGCGCGGAACCGGTAGCCGTAACCAACATTGGCCTCTAGCAGTAGTTCCTTGCCACTCTTGACCAGGTTGTTGCTCAAACCCGCTCGTTTGTAGTATTCGGCATTGCCGTTGGTCGTCCTGGCTGTCGCGGCGGAGCCGATAATAACTTTCTTATCGGAATAATCGCGGATATAGCCGCGCGTCGGCTCGACGCGGGCTGTCCCGATCACCGGCACACGGTAGCCAAATGCATACCCCGCACCGAGGGTCAGCCGAAAGTAGCCCGAGGTATAGGACCACTTGCGTTCCCACTGGAAATTCGCTGCACGCGTTGCGCCGAGCAGAAATTCGGCGTTAATAGTCTTCGTGCCGGAAGCCTCGTGCTTGGGTTCCATCGCGCGGCGCGGCGGTGGTTCCTTTGGCGTGACCGGAGTCGCTTTGACGGCCATTTCAGGCTCTGGCATCGGGTCCGGCGTGGTCGCAGCCAGGCTCCTGATCGATAATTCTTTGACCGGCTGCGGATTGCGCAGGTCAAGGATGCCGTTGCGAATCGTCGGTATCGCAATCTTGTTGCCCTGATCGATGCCGCTCGTGGTCGGAATGATGAGCGTATCTTCAATGGTTAGTTCGCCTTTACCCGCTGCGATTGCCTCGAGCAACTCTTCTTCACCCTGCGCGGCGGCGGCCCGCAACGGGTCTTTCGGGTGCAATGTCTTCACGCCGTTTTTTATGAAGTCCTGCAGGCCGGCGCGTTCGTCAGCGTCGAGATTGGCTGCTTGTGCCACGATTTGCGTGGTCTTTTTTGCACGGGTCGGAGCACGCGCGCTACGCTCGCCAAGGTAGCCGCGCAATAGTGTGGATTCCCTGGCTACGCGTTCGGGATCAATGACGACGATGGTCGTGCTGCGGCGAACAATGATCGCATCCTGGTATACCAGGACTTCGTCGTTGACTTCGGGCAACGCTGCGATAGCGGACGTATTCACGAGTTCCGCCTTGTTCATGCGCTTTGCGAAAGTGTCTTGTTCCTCGAAGCTCCGTTTGACGATGTCTCGTACGCGCTCAGTGGAGTTATCGCCGTTCTGCACTGTCATGGCGTCGAGATTGCTGATGCGCATGCGCCGCGTTGGCTGGGAAGCGCGCTGCCGCGATAACAGTAAGGACTCGTCATTTGCGTCCGCAGCGCTGACAGTACGAAGGCGCTGTTGTGACGCGGCGAAAGTACATAGTGAGAGGAGCGCAACGACGGCGATTCCCCTGGCGTGGTTACCCGTCATGATGAATCTCCCCGATCACTTTTCTGCTTGATATATAGAAATATAGCAGCCAGCCGCGCGAATGCAGTCTG
>CAMYOI010000802.1 GCA_947259955.1 uncultured Gammaproteobacteria bacterium | reverse complement strand
CTCGACGCTTGCGCACGCCGCTTCGCGTTCCTCCATGTTCATCTGGGCCACCCCTAGATTGTACCAGGCGCGGAAGTGCATCTGTCCACTCTCTGCAAGTGCCCGCTCGAACGTCACCGCCCGCGCGTAGATCGATTGCGCGAAACCTGCGCAGTCCAGGAACGGCGAGGGCTTCGGCAGGGCGTAGAGCCAGACCTCGTCGTTGCTAGCTGCGCGTGACCTGGACTAAAAGCTCTCCTTCGATGCCCCGGCTGACGTGCAAGGCCCAAGGGCGACAGCAGACGTCACAGTCGCGGATGAGCTGGCCCTCGCTTTTCGGATCGACGTAGACTTCGACTTGTTCGAAGCAGTACGGGCAGGTCAGCTCGGCAGTGTCCTCCACGGGCGCTAATCATAGTCAATCGCAGCGACCGTTTCGACCCCTAGCCGCCCTGGTTTGACAGGAGCGAGGCAGCTGCGCGCTGGAAGTCCTCGATCGAGCTGATGAAGATGGCTTTCAAGATACGGGCGGCAAGCGGGTGGTCCGGCGGGCAGCCGATCCAAAACGGCCTAAGCGCGGCGCGAACAGCAAGGCAGGCGCCGTTGCGTTTCCGACCGCGGCCCCTGAGCGTCGGCCCCCGAAGTGAAAGGGACGCAGGGCGAGCCGTTGCCAAGGGGTGCAGCCGCTCGACGGCGCTCGGGAGCGCCTGCTTGTATGTCCAGGTGACGTCCATCGCCGGCGATCCAGGGGTTAAAGCCCGCCTGATGAAAAAAGTGGCGCTGGGATATTGAAGGTCCATACTACGGCCGTTAGAAAGCCGGCAAGACGTAGATATGCCTTAGAAAGGTCGGCGGCAAGACGTAGATATGCCTTAGAAAGGTCGGAGGAGAATCCATGAGAAGTAGCAAAAGTTTTTGGTTGGCCATCGTAGCGGCAGCTGCCCTGGCGGCTATGGGGTGCAAGGACAGTGACGGCGATCCCGGCACTGCATCCGTGAACGTCACGCACTTGGCGTGGACGATACCCGCGGTGGACATCTGCATCAATGGCGCGCTTGCCGTTGACGGTTTGGCGTACGGTGAGTCGAGCGGAAGCGCAACCGTGACCGCTGGACAAACAACGATTGAAATCTCCCTTGACACCGGTGCCGGGGGCAATGGCGGCAATGGCGGCGCTGGCGGCGACGGCGGTGCGGCCGGCACCCCGGGCGCGATCGTCACCAAGCAAACCAGCAGTGACTGCGCTGAACCCGAGTTCTCGGTGACGACGACGATACCTGCCAACGCCGATCTAACGATTGCAGCCTATCGCACCGAAGGTGGAGACAATGCTGTCAATGTCTTTGTCTTTGATAACAGCACGACAAACCTTGCGACCGGGGACGGTCGCGTCAATGTCGGCCACGGCGCGGACGCAGACGCCCTTGAAACCGTTGATGTCTACGACATCACAGTGGGTGCTGGCGGTAACGGCGGTAACGGCGGCGCTGGCGGGAACGGTGGCGCTGGCGGCACCCTAGGCTCAGTCATTGCCAAGCAGGGCGACGTGAATTGCACAGAGCTGATCAATGACCTCACGTTTGAGGAGCAGGTCACCGCCGACTTGCCCCAGGGTGACTACGATCTGGCGGTGGTGGTCCCAGCGGACGGCACCTGCCCTGAAAACATCGCGCTAGTGCGTGTAGCTCCGGTGGGTGCTGCTGTGACGACCAACCTGGTCGTCGTGAACGAGGACACGACGGAGATAGCACTCAATCCGCAGATCTATGCGATCATTGGGGGTACGAATCCCCTCCTGCTCGAAGCGCCGGCGGAGACGGAGTAGCCCGCGTAACCCGCGCGTACGCGCCTGGGCCGCTCACCTCGTGGTGGGCGGCCCTTTTTCTTAACTAGGTCAGCGACGGCCAGCAACCTCACCCAGGTCTGACGGATCCCCACAAAGTCATCCGACGAAAAGCCGTTGATGCTGTTGGCGAAAGAGGGACTGGGCTTGGCGGAGCCGACTGCGAGCGATGATGGGGACCGCTGCACCTCGAAAACAATTCTCATTTCGTATGGTTACAAGCCGTACCGCGAAAACCCGAGGGACCGGCTCCCGCAGCATGGGCTATAACGTACCGGAAAACGTGCTGGCTGAGGGGGCTCCCGTGTCCGTGCGTTTTGCGCTAGCCATCTCTCATGTGGGAACACGTCGTACGAGCGCCGGCCAAGCGGACGAAGCACACACCCTTGCTCCTCCAGCATGGCGCGTGGCACGGAGCCTGGTGTTGGGAGAACTGGCTCGATCACTTTGCGAGCCTTGGATACGAAGTGCATGCGATCAGCCTCCCGGGGCACGGAGAGAGCCCTCTCGGCAAGTCGCACATCAATCGATACACGCTCAGCGACTACGCCGAGCAT
>CAMYOI010000801.1 GCA_947259955.1 uncultured Gammaproteobacteria bacterium | reverse complement strand
CAATGACGCGGCTCTGTCTTTTGAAGAGGGCGCCTGGAGCGTGGATGGCGATCCCACCGAAGGGGCCCTGCTCGTATCTGCGCAAAAGGCCGGTTTCGACGCCGCCACCCTGCAGCGGGATTGGCCGCGGGTGGATGGCATTCCGTTCGAATCGCAACACCAATACATGGGGACCCTCCACCACTCGGTGGATCAGGAGTTCGCCATTATTTGCATCAAGGGGTCGGTGGAAGCGCTGCTCGCCCGATGCAGCGCGGTCATGAACGCGAAGGGCGAACACGTGCACCTCGATCCGGAGGCCATCCACGGGCAGGTCGCGCGTATGGCGGAAAGTGGTTGCCGGGTTCTGGCATTCGCCGAGCACCGCACACGCAAGGACCGGGTTATCCTGACGCATGACGACGTGCAGAATGGCCTCGTTTTTCTGGGACTGCAGGGCATGATGGATCCCCCCCGGCCCGAAGCGGTCGACGCCGTGGCGATCTGCCGCCGCGCCGGTATTCTAGTAAAGATGATTACGGGCGATCACGCCACAACCGCGATCGCCATCGCGCAACAGATTGGCATCACCGGCGGCGGCGAGGTGGATTCCGAAAAATCCCAGCCGATGGTGCTCACCGGACAACAGATCGGGCAGTATTCCGATGATGAGCTGCTGGGGGTGAGCGATGCCACCGATGTGTTCGCGCGTACCACTCCGGAGCAGAAACTGCGCCTGGTTCGTCTGCTCCAGCGCCGCGGCTGAAACAGGCGGATATCGGGGTGGGAATGGGAAAACGGGGAACGGAAGTGGCCAAGGAGGCCTCGGACATGGTGCTGACCGACGACAACTTCGCGTCTATTGCCGCGGCCGTGGAAGAGGGCCGCGGGGTGTTCACCAACATCATCAAGTTCATCACCTGGACGCTGCCCACCAATGTGGCCGAGGCCTTGATCGTCCTGGTCGCGGTCGCGGCGGGCACCGCGCTACCCATTCAGCCGGTTCAGATTCTGTGGATCAATATGGCCACCGCGCTGAGTCTGGGCATGACGCTGGCCTTTGAGCCGCGGGAGCGAGACATAATGAGCCGCCCCCCCCGCGATCCTAAAACCCCCATTATCAGTGCCGAGCTGACCGGGCGGATCGTGCTGGTGGGCTTCATGCTGCTGGCGGGATCATTCGGCCTGTTCCGCTGGGCTCGTCAATCCGGCATGGATGTGGCCACCGCCCAGACTATCGCTGCAAACATGCTGGTGATAGGAGAAACATTCTACCTTTTCAACTGCCGGTCTCTGACCCGCTCCATGTTCGGGATCGGTGTGTTCTCCAATGCTTGGCTGTTGCTGGGCGTAGCGTCCATGGTCGGTCTGCAGCTGCTGTTTACCTACGCCGGGTTTATGCAACTTTGGTTCGGCACCGCGCCCATCGGTTGGGACGCCTGGTCCCGGATACTCTTGGTCAGCGGCCTGATTTACAGTACCGTAGGACTCGAAAAGTGGATACGATTGAACCGCAAACGAGCTTCGGGCATTACAGCTCAGGGCACAACAACGTAACGCGTGGACGCCGGCGACCCAGCAAATTCGAAACCGCGAGCGAACGAACGGCTTTCCAGCCGCCGGGGCCTGCTCCGGGTAACAAATCGGCCCGTATCTGCGCTGCTATCGTGCTCCGTTATTGATTCGATCAACGTCCCGCATCCGCAATCAGCCAGGAAAATAGCGCATGAAACACAAACAGGACCACTCGGATTCCGGCTTATATCAAAAGCCACACAGTCGGAGAATCGAGGATTACGGGCTGAAAACCCCGAAAGAATCGGACCGGTTTATTGTCATATTGGTGAAGATCATCCATTTTTCCGTTCGTGTACTGGCGGTACTCATGACCCTGCTCATCGTTTGGGGGGTTATCGACGCCGGCTGGCAGATCTATCAAAGGATAAGCTCGCCACCGATCGGCATTATGACAATAAACGATATTCTGGCCGTGTTTGGGGCCTTTCTCGCCGTACTGATCGCGATAGAAATTTTCGCCAATATTACGATGTATCTGCGCGACGACATCATTCATGTGAAGCTGGTATTGGCCACCGCGCTCATGGCTATCGCGCGTAAAGTAATCGTGTTCGATTTCAGCAAGGACGATCCGGCATTCATCTGGTCAACCGGGGTTGTCATTCTCGGTTTGAGCATCGGATACTGGCTTATCTCGGCCAAGATGAGTCACGAACCGGCCAAAGACTCGCTGCGATGACAACAGCTGAAGGAGGAAGGCTCGACTGATGCAATCTGCTGATTCGAACTCGTCCCATCCCCCGCCAGCTGGTAGGACCTCATGTAC
>CAMYOI010000800.1:1656-4499 GCA_947259955.1 uncultured Gammaproteobacteria bacterium | reverse complement strand
CTGGAAACCGAGATGGCCGAGGCGGCCGAGGTCAGCCTGCACACCATCAGGATGGCGCTCGATGCCGAGCTCACCGGCCGGGCGGTCAAGGTTCCTGAGTTTGTGCCTATAAAGACGCCCGCCGAACCGGGAGGTCCAGACCACACTGACGAAGACCCGGCGCAAGGTGAGGTGTTCGATATTGGTGAAGCAGATCAAGTCGGGCCCACCCCGACGGATGAAGGTCCCCTGAGATCTGAAGAAACCCTGACCGAGCTCCAGGAAGAAACGGACGACCTGACTACCGAGGATCCCCAACCCCAACTCGATGTCGATCAGTCTTGCCCAACCGACCTGAAGTCATTGCGCGGGCGGCTCTGGACGCTCGCGGCGCGCCTGGCGCAGCGCAATGGCATTGGCGACCTGGTCATGCCGCTTCCTGGAAAGGGACTGGGTTTTGTGCTGCGTGATGTGCCGGACCCGGCTCGCGCGGATCAACTCGATGAAGACGCCCTGGCACAGGTCTGCACGCTCTGGTGGCAGCTCGCGGCGTGCTCGGAAATGACCGTCGCGCCGATCGAATCGATCGTGCCGGTGTTGCCGAGTGACTCGGTCCTCCGGCGCGCTTTGGAGGATCAGGATGCGGAACTCCTGTTCAACAGTATCTGGACGCTCGACCCCGGACACACCGGCTACCGCCTGTGGTGGGTGCTGCATGATCGGGACTGGGCCGATCTCTTGAATCTGATGGCGGCCTACCGGCGCATCCGGCAGCTGGCGGCGGACACCGGGACGTCGATCTGGGACGAGAATTGATGGAGCGCACCAAGGAAGCGGATCTGGTCACCGCCGTGTTGATCTACGCCATGCGCTGCCTGGCCGAGGGGGATCATGCAGCGCTTCGCGACCTCCACTTCGGCGTCAAAGAAATCGAAGCCTTGCGCGCGATGCAGGTCGCGGATCTCTACCGGATTGGGGCCCTGCGCGCACACTGTCTCGAGATCACGCTCAACCGGCAGGTGTACTGGCCGATGATCCATCGTTTGATCGAGCAGAGGGCGACGGAAGAGACCATCCAGACCCTGATCGCCGCCGATGCCCCGCAGGAGATGATGCAGGTCCTGTTTGGGTTGAACCCGCGGGACTATACGCGCCTTCGGCGTATCCTGTCGGTGGATCCTGCCGTCGGCCGGCCGCGCGAGCTGGACGAGTCGAGCTCGCACCGGCTCTGGGCCGTCTGGTCGGACCGGGTCGAGGGTGAGACGTCGGGATTACTGAGGCCGGAAGCGTATCTGGACATCCACCGCGACACCGGGCTGTCGATGCGCGCGATCTGGAACCAGACCCAGCGTTGGGCGCAGTACGGCAACCTGAACGATCCACTCGATGAGGAGACCGTTCAGGCGGGCGCCCATGAATGACCCGTGCCATTCGTCCGGAAACGCTTGCCCTTGATGCCGTAATCCAGGAGACCGTTGCCCAGGCTGTCCACGGCAGTTTTCTGGGGAACCGGCAGCCGTCCTTTCCGGCCGCGGTGATCACGGATCCCGTGCTTGAACCGGTGGACAAGCTGGTTTGGATGGTGATCCGGTTTGCGGTGTGTGAGACGGGCGGCAACATTGTGTTCCCCACCTACGCGGCTATCGGCAGGTCGGCGAACGTTTCGTCCCGGCAGACGATTGCCCGCGCTATAGCCATTTTGCGGGCGACACGCTGGCTGACCCTGTGCGCACGAGTGCGTCAGGACAGCGGTCGGTTTCGCGGTCACGTCTATGCTCTGCACGACGAGCCGCTGCCGCTCACCGATGCCTGCCATCTCGATGCTGAATACCTGGATTTCCTCGACAAGGCATCAGCCCATGGTCATGCCCGGGTCCGTGCGGTTGCACAAGGGGTTCTCGAGTTGATCCACGCAGATGTTGAAGAGAGCAAGGGGGCCGGCGTGCCGCCGCAACCGATAACGCGGCGGAGAGAACGCAGCCACACAGCGGGTGAACCCCGACGTTTCTTTTCTTATAGCCAACCTGTTGGCAAGCGGCTGCGCAGCGGCGTGACCCCTGACCTAGAAGGCGGCCTTCACCCTGATCAAAATTCGAACACGGTGGGCGACCACGTTCAAAATTTGAGCGCACAAAAATTGAACCGAGGTCGTAGTAGTCGTGATAACCATAAAGGGTCTACTACCGAGAGCTCAAAATTCAAACTCACCGGAGAAGACGCGGAACCCCTGGTCTACCCGGCTCGTTTCGGCCGCAACATGCGCGACATCGCCGCTCGATGCTTAAGTAAACTCGCGCCGGAACAGCGCCAGCCCATCCTCGATGAGCTGGAAGGTCGTTTTCGCGCGGAAGCTATGGGGATGAAGCCCGTGTACGACGAAATCAGTTTCCTGCATGCGCTCTGTAAGCGGATGACGCAAGGCTCATTCCAACTGAAACTGGGTGTCAAGGTCCGTGATCGGCGGCGCGAACGGAAAAAGGCCGGGTCAGAACACCCTTTGCCCAACCCCGCCACGGAGAGCGAAGCCGAGCGGAAAAGGCGAATGGTGGCCGGCAGAGTGTGGATCGCGGAAATTCGTCAGAAAATCGGCCTGCCGCCGCCTACCAAAAATCAATGTGTTAGGGACGAAAGTTAAAGTCATTAGGGGTATGCCCTGGGCATAATTTGGGAAGGCGGGCTTCACCATGCTCAAAATTTGGACACGGTGGGCGACCCAGTACGAATTTTGTATGCCCGATAAAAATAGAACGGATTGCAGTAGTGATAAGCAAAAAACTCCTCCTACGCGCAGCCCAGATTTTGCAACACAGCCAGATGGGGACCGAGAGAGGGTGGATCGCAGAGATTCGTCAGAAAATCGGCCT
>CAMYOI010000800.1:0-1598 GCA_947259955.1 uncultured Gammaproteobacteria bacterium | reverse complement strand
AGCCGTTAGGGGTATGCCCTGGGCATAATTTGGGTAAGGTGGCTTCACCATGCTCAAAATTTGGACACGGTGGGCGAGCGTGTTCAAATTTTATACGCCCAAAATTTGATCATGGGTGTTGTAGTAGTAGTTATATATATAAAACTACTACTACTACCGAGAGCTCAAAATTCGAACTCACCGGCAGGTGCCGAGGAAACTCCGACAACAGTCGATGGGATTGTTGCTTGGCAGTACCGACCGGGAAGGGGCTCAATAGGGCCATGCACGCCCGAAGCCCCATACTGTTGCAACCGGACTCGTACGGTGTCGATCGGATCCCCCAGCCGGACAAGCCGGGTGCCCTCCACGGCGAGATCTGGTTGACGGTCCAGACGATTCAGGTGCAGCAGCTCATTCACGGCCGCAACGGGTCATCCGATAAACCCACGATCGTTGGCCTCATCGGATTTGCGAATCGTTTGCGTGTGATCTGGCAGGCGGCGAGAAGCGACGATCCCTATGCCGACTGGTGGCTGGTAAAGGTCCATGACGCCATCGAGATCACCCGAGCCGCGATCGATCGAGGGCAAGCGGAGTTGGACCGGCAACTGAAACGGATGACCGCGATGGAGGTGTGTGTGGCTGTGTCCACCCGGCCCTACCGGATTCACCTCAAGTTCGCCAATCCTTATGCGTATCGCGGTGCACAGCTGCTGGCGCAGTACGACCGGTTGGTGTGCACGGCATTGACCGCCCGCCACATTGGGCTTTTGGGCGGGGACGCGCAGGTTCATCAGGCCTGTGCCCGCAAACTCCGCGCCCTGTTCATGATTCCCCAAAGCTACCGGTTCCTCAATATCGATCGCGAATCGGTGCGCCGGCAATCGCGCAGCAGTCTCGAGGCCCGCCAGGCGATGGGTGAGGTGCCGGAAGCGATCCTCAACGGCCAACATCGCGCCCCCCTGACGCCACGCAGCGTCACATTGGCATCCGGGTATGCAGGGCACGTGAATCTGCATGCTGGATCGGCGATCTCCGACACGGATCCGAACAAAAACGACGATGAATAGTGTCGGGGTTTGCCAGGGTATAGGTGTCTTTCCGGCCCAACATCCGGCCCCGGATAGGGTGATGTCGTGGCGGCGAGTCCGTGGCTAAGCCGAAAGCCGGGCACCGCATCGTGCTGCAGCTCGATCCCCGCATCGCCCTGGAGGCCATCATCTTGAACCGACTCGAGCGCATACCGGCGGCCAGGCGGCAGGAGTGGCTGCGCGGATTGCTGTTGCTGGGTTTCCGTTCGGAGTGCCTGACGCTTCGGGGGGCAGGGGAGAAAAGCGTGCGGCGCTCAACGCCGACGTTCGTACCCAGGCTGGCGGGCACGTCTTCCAGAATGATTGCGGTGAAGGCAGATCGCCCAAGAATCGAGACCCTCGCGCCGAGAGCGACGACCGGCAATAAGCCTTTTGCCGCACTGAGCCAGGTGATGGGCTAGCGCCTTTGAACTATTGACGACGAACACGAGGACAAGAAAACCCATGAAAGATGCTGCCCCCATGAATCCACTTCCGATTGGCCTGGATGCTGGTTACGCGTATCCCAAAGTCGCTTTGCCCGAT
>CAMYOI010000799.1 GCA_947259955.1 uncultured Gammaproteobacteria bacterium | reverse complement strand
CTGACCTACCTGGCAGCCGTGGCTGACAAGTCCGCTTGCGCGGGACGGCCATGGGACACAACGCCCAGTCGACCTGACGATGCCTGGTCTTCAGGCAACCCGGGCTTTCCTCGGTTGAGGGATGGCCCCGCGCAGACCAACTTGCCCGGAAACGGGCGTTTTTTGATTGTGGATAAATACCTCCTTAGAAGTCAGCGGGACGATCCCGCGGTTATTGGAAGATGAGCACGACCGAACAATGGCCAGGGGCAATCGCCGGGCGTAGGGCTCGAAAGATGAAAGGCAGGCAATTGCCTGCAAGGATGAACAGACCCTGTAGGTTGTTCTGAGCTGGAAGATGGACCGCGGCTTGCGCCGATGCACCCGTCACACGGTCCTGACGGTGCCTTGTTTGCCACTATGCCGCAGTGGCCACGGATAAATCCAATTCGGTGCGCCGAGTATAGGCAGCGGTCGCGTTCTTGATAAATCCCGTCGCAAGCCGGCGTGGTTTACACCGTAATCCGCGCGGCATTCGGGCGCGCCTTCAATAAATTCACATATTCTGCGTACCTCGGCCCCGTTTGCGTCCGCGTCACTACCGCGCTGCGCTGTGTAGTGACACGGCCGCGCGCACGTAAACATGATTCCTAGGGCCCACCATCGCATCTGAGGATCTATCAACGATAGACCAGATTGCGGGCGACAAAGTCGTTTCCTGCCCGCCACCGTTCCCGATGCGACGCCCCTGAGCCGGGCGTCAGTGTGTCAATCAAGCGGCTTCGAAGGGTATGGACGGCCTGCAGGACGCCAGCGTTGATGACCGGCGAAATTCGAACTCGGTGCGACGTGGCCGCATGCTAAATGTGAAAAGGCCAGCCGCAGCCAATTCAGCGATGGCGAACCGGGTGTGCACTGTTATCGGAGCCAACAACGTTTCGTTTGGGCCGAAAGAGACGATTGATGGTAAATTGTGGCGCAGATGGCGACACCAAAAATCAAATACTTAGCGCAGTAAGTTCATGTTGATAGGGGTATGCACAGGGCATAATTTGGGGAAGGTGGCTTCACCATGACTAAAATTTGGTCATGGTCAAATATCAGGTGCGCTTGAGTTTGTCACTCTGGGACCGCCGGTTTAGAGCTTCGCAGCGCCGCCACCTCGTCGGCATATTTCAACCTGAACTCGCCTGACTCGAACCGGTTGACCAGGGCACGCAGGTACCCGAGAGGGGAGCTTTCGATCCGGCCGGTGGCCATGATGCCAGCCCATTCGTCGATCACCAGTTGTGCGGCTACAGTACCGAGCCTGGCGACCTTCTCCGTGGCGGCTGCCCTCAGTTCATCCGGCACCCATATCGCATATTCAGGATTGCCGTTTTCATTCTCACGACTACTACAACAGCCTTTGGTATCGGTCGGTATTGTAGTAGTAGTCTTTCTTAGGTTTACTTCCTTAGTAGGTAATGCTTCCGGGTTCACCGGATCCGGTACGGCCGTATCCGGCTCAACCGTATCCGGCAAATCCGGATGCGGTGCAGCTGCGATCTCCTGAACAATGTACGTCCCGCCGCGGATGCGACCCTGTTTGTCCCGCGCATTCATGAATCGCATGTAGCCCACATCACGCAGTTCCCTGAGCAGCCGGTATATGCCATCACGCCCGAGGTCACCGCGCTTGCGCAGATCGTTGACCAGCACCTTCCAGTCGTCCGGCCTGGACAACAGGTAGCCGAGCAGGCCCCGGGCCGCCCAGGACAAGCGTTTGTCCTCGACGGCGCGCTGATCGATGATGACGAAGCGGTGACGGCGGGGCGCGCGGATGATGGTATTACTCATGCCTCACCGATCCCGATGATGATCCGGGCAACCTCGTTGGCCGGGTAATAGACGCGACGACCGATCTTGCGCCCGCAGGCCTTGAGCGCCCGGGTATGATGGTCACAGGGGTAGCTCAGGCTGTAGCGTTCGGTGAGATGGTTTTCCAGCGTTACCACACTCGTGTTTTCTTGCTCTTGCATTCTCTGTCTTCTCCTTGTACATGATTTGAAAACATCAGATTGCTCCAGCGTTACCACACTCGTGTTTTCTTGCTCTTGCATTCTCTGTCTTCTCCTTGTACATGATTTGAAAACATCAGATTGCACAACACATCACACGTTTTCCAGAACAAAATGTTTAGCAGTGCGGTAAACATTTATTTTTGATTTAGAAACTTACACGGTGTTAGTGTCAATGCAGATGACGAAACAATCTGTGTTCTCCAATGGTTGTTTAAGGAGACATCAGTCTGTCATGGGTCGAAACAGTAAAAATGTTCGAAAGCGCCACTCACGGGGCGAGCTTTCAAACACATTTATGAATCGCCCTGGGGTTACTATCAACTGCCTGATTAAACGCGATGCAAACTATGTGGAGAAAAATGAGAAAAAGTCGCCGCTGGGTGCAGGCTTTCGGCCTAATGCTCATGCAACCTTGGCAATACAATGATCCCATAGAAAACCATGACGCCACGGCACGAACATGAATCAGATCGAAATGCTCCTGGACGCAATCAACAACCTATCCCCGCGCATTCCGATTGCGGTGGGCTTGTGGTCCGTAAGGGAGATCGCTGCCTACCTGAAGCGTTCCGAGGCGGTGGTGCGTGAACGCATCACCGCCCTGCCCGGATTCCCCCAGGCCATCCGGCTACCGGTCGCCGGAAGTAAAGGCCGGGGGCAACCCTTGTGGAAGGCCAAGGAGGTGATCGCCTGGGCTGAGAAGCACCAGGAAACCCGCATCGCCTAATCGAGCTTGTCCGCCAGATCACTAA
>CAMYOI010000798.1:1697-3257 GCA_947259955.1 uncultured Gammaproteobacteria bacterium | reverse complement strand
ACCATGCTGCCTTCACCAAACCATTGCAGGCTCGGCCTCCGGAACTTCATTTTTTCGAGGCCACCTCTCGTTCGCTTCCGCTACGGCCTGGTGACTCGCGGCCATCCTAAAGATGGCTTTGTCGGTAGGCTTCAGAATCCTGGTTTCCCAAATGCAATCCTGCTACCCAAGCTACGGGGCTCCGACTATTACCCCGGTGGGACTAACTCCCACTGAACGCGCCAGCCTTCGCTGGACGCACAATGGCGACAATGAGTATATTTCCGCCTATCGCGCCGCAACAATTTTCCACCAAATCCATCTGATAGCTACGGCAAGTATGCACTCCAAAGCGGCCATTGTTATGCTCCGTCTATGGTTGCACCAAACAAATTCCACGACCTCGATCCCTAGAAGTTCACCATCGTCGGCTTCTGTGCCGACTGCCAGCATGACGCGCCAGTTCCTCGCATAGATGGGGACATTAAAATTCCGACGCTGATTGAAAAGTTATTGTGTAGCCAGTGCGGCTCGGGTGATTGTTCTATTCGGATTATTTATGTGGGTGCGGGTGGATTTGCATACGACAACTTTTGAATCGGAACTTAGGAAATACGAGACAATAAGCGCGAAAACAAATGACTTACAGCCTTGAGCCAACACCTATCGCTAGCATGGTCTTTGCATCGATTAGGTGGTGTACTTCCAAAGTGTGATGAGCGGTTGTCTTCATCTGAAGCGATGGGAGAGCTTGATTCATTCTGTAAAGTTTCGAGTTTTGATATTTTGTATTTTGCTAAAGACGCAAGATATTGAGCCGGGTGGACAGTCGGCAGGAACCAACCGTGACGATGCGGCGGAGTGGTTGAAGGACATATTGAAGGACGGTCCTGTTCCCGTGGGCAAGTATCCTAATCCGGATGACGGCACGATCCGAGATATGGCTGAGGGTGCTGGATTCAGTTGGCGGACGCATCAGTCGTTAGGGAGGGATTCACCGAACGGTGGCCCGATTCGAATGGCTGAACCAAGCGATGTTGTCGAATCTGCAGCCGTCCAGGGGCTCCATCACTACTATCTTCCGAAGGCGGCATACGTAAACGGGAGGCACAGGTCGGCCGATTGATCTGCGTCAACTCATCCCACACTCGGTGCGCAATACTATTCCGGTCCGCTCACTCTTAGGTTGGGAGGCCTGATCATGGAACTCGAAGAGGAACAATTCCTGCGCGTTGCCGGTTTCGAACTCAATGCGCTTCACTTCGCCAAGGCGCTGCCGAAATCGCTCGAAGGAGTCAGGATCGACGATGCCGGGACGCTGATCCACGACACGAACGGCATGCCGCTGTACCGCCGGGTGCCGCTGGAGCGGCGGGATCGGGCGCTGGGGTACGCCGATGTGGCCGTGCGCGACGCGTTTGCCGAGCCGCTGCTCTCGGTCGGGCTCGATACGCCCTGGAACGAAGCGGCAATGCTTCGGCGTGCGCAGATGGCACTGCGCAAGCAGAACCCGCGGGCGGTTTTCGACGAGGCCCGTTTCGTCGCCTACAGCTATCCCAAGCTCGCGGTGCAGTTCCTGCG
>CAMYOI010000798.1:0-1626 GCA_947259955.1 uncultured Gammaproteobacteria bacterium | reverse complement strand
TGCCGCCTGCGCGGACGCGCGATGAAAAGGAAGGACCGTCGAATTTCGAGCGCTGGAGCCTGATCGAGGAAACGCCGGAGGACATTCGGAAAGAGAACGCAGAGAGTTTCGAAGAACGCATCGGCCTCTGGAGCAGCGGCAAGCTGGCCGAGGTCGATTCGACGCTGATCGCGGTCTCGACACTCGAGGCCGTCGCCGCGAAATTCCTGCTGTCGATCACGCGCGAGATTCACTATGCGCCTCGTACGGACGATCACCACATCTGCTATGAACTGCGCAGCCAGCAAACCGGCACCTGGTGCGTCGCGGCCAGCGTGGAGATGGTTCTGAACTTCTACCGCTGGCGCTACGATCAACCGCGGATCGCCGATGAGCTCGGCATCGGCACCTGCGCCGCACCCAGCCCGAACGGCCTGCCCTACGGTCAGGAAATCAAGGTCGTGAATACGCTCGAAAAGCTGAGCTCGAATACCCTCGACGCGATAATGATCGCGAACCCGGGCTGGGCTGTCTATCGCGACGTGATCGACGCCCACCGACCGGTGATCAGCTTCATCCCCGGGCATTCGCGCACCGTCGCGGGCTATACCGAATCGCGGCTCGCGCTGATCGGCGAGCTTACCTACCTCGGGCTTCTGGTCTACGATCCGTCGCCGCCGACGGATTGCGACCATCCCGAAGTGGGAGGCTCGATCACCCGATGGGAAAACTTCCGGACGACGACCTACCGCTACGCCTTCACGGCCGAGTTGCAGCACGTCTGAACGGCCCTTGCACGGGCGATGCATCACGGGCCGGACCAGTGACGCGCCGGGGACACGGTATCGCGGGACTTCCATGCCCCGGCCGCGTCATGCTTCTGGCCGCCAGCCTATTGCTAGCGGCCGCCGGATGTTTAACAGCGGCGGAACTGGACATCACTGCAGACAGCGCTATGACAGAAGACGCACTTGCTGACCTTGTTGCAGAGGGCGCCCGGATGCGGCTGGCCTCCGGCGTGTTCACCGGCGCGATGCTGCAGGCGCAAGGTGTCGTCGGCGAATCGCTGGCCGTCACCGCCCCCGAGGGTGGCGTGCAATCCTGGCTGGCCCCCGTGCTTTCGGGCAAACTGCTGGCCGGCTTCTTCCGCACCGATCCCGGTCTAGCCAACTGGCGCTGGACCAGCTTTCAACGGCGCCAGGACACTCTGGCGGGCTGCCCGAAAGCCGTCTCCTGGCTGGACCCCGGCGCGATCCGCAAACGCGCCGAGGCGTTGGCGCAACCGGGCGAGGCAGCCGGAACGCCAGTGTTGTCCTACGACCAGGTGCCCGACCGGTTGGGTTGGGCGGTTCCGCTCGAGGCCGTCGATGGCAGCAGCCGCACCGTCTTTGTCGCTGGCACAGCCGCGTGGCCCGCCCATGTGGGGCCGATCGACGGCACCGGCGGTTGAACCGGATACCGGGGCGGTCCAGCGGCAAGCCTTGGGCGGAGTATATGAAAAATAAACGCCCTTTTCATCGCTCGTCAACGTATCATCCACGGGTAACGAAGGGACCTGCGCCCTGCCACCACCCCAAAATCCTGCGTCATTGCGCACTCACGGTCCAACCATTCACCTTCGTCCGTGCCACGTATAGATGAGGAAAT
>CAMYOI010000797.1 GCA_947259955.1 uncultured Gammaproteobacteria bacterium | reverse complement strand
GCCGCACTGCCCGACATTTCGAGCCCGACATCGAACCCTTCCCGCATCCCCAGCTTCTTCATCACGCTGGCGGGATCGAATTCCCTGGCATTTACACCGACGCTTGCGCCCATCCTCTCGGCGAGCTCCAGTCGATCCCGCTTCATGTCGGTGATTACGATATGGCGGGCACCAGCGTGGCGCGCCACCGCGGCCGCCATCAGGCCGATCGGGCCGGCCCCGGTAATGAGCACGTCTTCACCGACCAGGTCGAAAGACAGCGCCGTGTGAACGGCATTGCCCAGCGGATCCAGGATGGCGGCGATCTCGTCCGGGATCTCGTCCGGAATGTCGTACGCGTTCTGGGCGGGGATGACCAGATAATCCGCGAAGGCCCCCGCCCGGTGGACACCGACGCCGTGGGTGTCCCGGCACAGGTGCTTTCGGCCCGCCCGGCAGTTGCGGCATACGCCGCACACGATGTGGCCCTCGCCGGAAACCCGGTCGCCGACGGCTACCGACGTGACTTCGTCCCCAACGGCCTCGATGATACCGACGTATTCGTGCCCCACGACCACGGGTACGGGTATGGTCTCCTGCGCCCACCGGTCCCAGTTGTAGATGTGCAGATCCGTACCACATATCGATGCATGCCGGATCCCAATCAGCACATCGGTCGGTCCGAAGTCGGGCTTGTCGACCTCGCTAAGCCAGAGACCGCGCTCTCTGCGGGATTTGACGATTGCCTTCATCCGTCCGGAGTTCACATCATCAGCCCTGCAGCGCTTCCATGGCCTTACCTTTTTTCTTCCGCTTGTCCAGTATCAGCTTGTATGCAATATAGTACTTGTAGATATTACTCACGTAGTGGGTCGTCTCGCGTCCAATGCGTTTTGCCGAGATCACCTCGACGTTTCCGAACCAGATGTTGGGATCGAACCCGGACTCGGCGGCTTCCTCGCGCAGGCGGGCCACCTTCGCCGGGCCCGCGTTGTATGACGCAAACGAAAACAGCGTCTTATTCAAATCATCGATCTCGGGATCGTCGTAGTAGCGTTCACGCACGAATTTCAGATACTTGGTGCCGGCGTGCACGTTGCTTTCTATCTTTTCGATGTCCGGAACGCCTACATTCGGATCCTTGGCGGTAGATGGCAGGACCTGCATGATGCCCACCGCACCGGCAGCACTGCGAACGTTGTGGTCCAGTCGGGACTCCTGGTAGCCGAGCGCCGCCAGCAACAACCAGTCGAAATCGTACTCTTCACCATATTTGACGAAAAAGTCCAACACGGCGTGGAATTTTTTGATTTCCTCCGCCGTGGTCGGATTTTTTACCCACTTGTTATCCTTCGCCGTTTTGATGTATTCGTTGCTGATTGCCAGGAGCTTGGGGCTATTTTTTCTCATCGCCCACGCGATCTCGGCGCCTTCCCTCACCGCAATGTCCGAATGCACCTCGATATTTTCATATACGTCCTTCCAGAACTCCGCCTTGTGGCTGTCGACGATGATCATTGGGATGAGGCCCTCGTTGACCAGCTCCAACAGGTCGCCATCTTCCAGGTACTCACTTGCCGGTATCAATTCGGCCGGCTTCAGGCCCCGGGACTCGAAGTCCGCGTTGAGCCGGGTGAGACTCTCGAAGTAGCTGCTCGATTCGCGCACGTGGATGGACTGCCCGGACAGGTCATCCAGTCGTGTGATCTGCGGTGCCTCGGGACCGGTTACCAGCACTTCCTTCACCCCCGGGTAAGTCGGGTCCGAAAAATCGACGAGTTTCTTTCTGTCGTCGGTAACGGTCAGATTGGCGGCGGCAACATCGCCATAGCCGTCCACGAGCATGGGCAAGAGCTGGTCGCGGGGGACCGGGATATAAATGATATCGAATTTGCGGGCGCCGAATTCGTGCTTTTCGTTGACGAACTTCTCGAAATTCTCCAGGCTTTCGTACGTGATGCCGCGCTGGGTCGCGCCATCCAGGAAGTACATCATTTTGTTGTAAACGACGAGTGCGCGGAGACTTCGCCGCTCGAGCATCTCATCGAAGTCGCCTTTCAAGGCCTGAAAACCAGCACTTCCATACGCGCCGCTCGTTGAACCGCAGATCAGCGGCACGGTGAACAAAACGATCAGCGTTACGGACAACAATCGCAGCCTTGCCGATAAAGCCATTGATATCACTCCTGCTTACGAATACCTGAATTGGACTTGAGATGACCTGAAAGTTCGCGGCCTGGCTCGAACAGTAGCGGATCATGAAACCCAATGCTAGACTGTCAGGCCGAAACAAGCGCAAAATTCTCAGCCCATAAAATGAAAAATATCACTGGGAAAACACTCTTTGCCGCGCTATTGGCGTTTGCCTTGACGATGTCTGCAACTGCACAGGAGACGGGCGATTCCAATCAACAAGGCGAGACTGTCAGGGTTGACGCCGCGCAACAAAGCCTCACGGATCTGGTGCGCCAGACCGCCGGCGGCATTGACAACTTTTTCAGCGACGAACGGCACTCCTGGGAAAATAACAAGACCCGCATCACCCTGCGGGGCAACCTCGACTGGATCGACGAACACGGCTGGGAATCTTCCCCGCAGGTCAGGATCCACCTGGCCATGCCGGGAACGAACGATCGTATCAGAATCGTTGCCAACGACGATGACGACGACGGTGCCACAGACGGCGGGGCCAGCGATGAAAACGAAACCAACCTGGCATTAAGGTGGGTTGGGAAGGTAACGAACAATTACGGGATCACGTTTGACCTTGGCTTGTCCACCCGCGGTGATCCGAGCCTTCAGGGTTTCGTGCGCACCAACCTGTTCCGGAACTGGAAACTCACTGACACGTGGGATGCACGCCTGGAGAACCGACTCTACTATTATAGCGATTCGAAGTGGCGGAACGATTTCAGGTGGTACTTCGAGCACCGGATCAATGACAAGTTCTTTTTCCGCTCCCGTACCCGGTTCGATTACCAG
>CAMYOI010000796.1 GCA_947259955.1 uncultured Gammaproteobacteria bacterium | reverse complement strand
CGTCAGATATACAGCCGAACGAATCGCACGGTCGTTGGGCGACGCCCTGGTTGCTCCCGTTTTGCCTTATGTCCCCGAAGGTGATATCGACAATCCCGAAGGCCACCTGGCCTTTGCCGGAACAATTACTCTGCCGGAGGAATATTTTGTCAAGGTCGTCGAGTACGCCGCCCGCAGTTTCAAACTGCACGGCTTCAAAACAATCGTCCTGATTGGGGACAGCGGCGGAAACTGGGACGGTCTGAAGATCGTGCAGGATGCGCTGAACGACGAATGGGCCGACGAGAATATAAATGTTTACTACATCCCCGAGTTCAACCGCGGCGGCAGGTTCCGCAAATGGCTGTTGAGCCGTGGCGAGACCGAAAAACAGATCGGCAGCCACGCCGGTATCATGGACACATCGGTCATGATGGCGGTCGATCCCGCCATGGTCCGCCCCGAAAAAATGGCGCCTAGCTATCGTTTTGACGAAACCGGCGTATACGGCGACCCGACCCGCGCCAATGCGGCATACGGCGAACAGGGCCTCAAGTTCCAGATCGAAGATACGGTCAGAAAGATCCGTCTTCTATCCGGCACCACGGGATCCCGGTGAGAAATGCGGGCTAGAAATCCGTGGGCGCGCCGCCCTCTTCTTTTCGCTTGATGACGAATGCATCGAGCTCTTCCCGGATTGCCGGATCCATTTCCGGTGGTTCGAATTCCGCGATCAGTCGTTTCCACAGTTTGTTGGCGTGGTCATGGCTGCGCGGTGACCCCGCTTCCTGCCAGCTTTCGAAGTTGCGCCAGTCCGAAAGAAAAGGACTGTAGAACGCATCCCGGTATCGTTGCCGGGTGTGGTCGCAGTCGAAGAAATTACCGTTTGGTCCGACAGTCCATGACGAATTTTTCGAAGCTCGCCACCAGTCCGCCTTCGAGCCATCCGGCGGCATGCATCACCATGTTCACGTGCCCGCTGGTGACGCCCCACAGCGAGAATACGCTTTCCCAGACCGCCTGGCCGTCAGGCGAGTTGGCCGCGTTCGCGCTGGAACCGCGCCAGGGGAGTCCGTATCGGCGCGCAAGCTGCCCCGAAATCTGCATGGCGCGCATGTACTCCGGCGTACCGAATGCGGGCGCTCCCGACTTCATATCGACGTTGGAGGTAAACGCGCCGAACACCACCGGCACTCCGGGCTTTACGATTTGCAGAAGTACAATTGCCGCGAGACATTCCGCCGTCTGCTGGGCGAGCGCGCCGGCCAGCGTCACCGGCGCCATGGCGCCGGCAAGAGTGAACGGGGCAACCACGACGGGCTGCCCCCGCCGCGCCATTCGCATCGCGCCATCGAGCATGGGCCAGTCGTGCTTGAGCGGCGACGACGAATTGATGTTGGTGAACATGCGCGGGCTGGCCTCGAACTCGTCACCGCTCAGGCCGGCGGCCATGCGGACCATCTCCATGGCGTCGTTGACGCGTTCCGGGCCCAGCGAATACGCGTGCACGACCTTGTCCGTCAGCGTCAACAGGTCATACAGTCCGTCCAGATGGCGGACGGATGCGTGGATATCCACCGGCTCCACGGGGTATCCCGCATTGAAGTGAATACAGTTGAACACCTGAGTCAGTTTCAGCAGATTCTGGAAATCCGATCGATTGCCGACCCGCCGGCCCCGATCGAGATCGGTTACGTTGGGCGGGCTTGCGACCGAACCGAATGCCGCGGTGTCGCCGCCGATTCGAATGGATCGGTCTGGATTGCGGGGCGTTATGACAAACTCTGCCGGCGCCTTGTCGACCTGCTCCATGACCAAGGCACGATCCATCCGCACCCGGCTCGACTCCGGATCGACATCACAGCCCGCAGATTCGAGAATGGCTCGCGATTCGTCGTTGAGAAAATCGATGCCGATCTCCTCGAGGATTCGCATCGCGCCGTCGTGCACGCGTTCGAGCCCTTCCTCATCGAGGGGTTCGGTCGGCGGATCGACGTATCGCAATTGCTTCCACGGAAGCTGCTCCAGTGCAGGCCTGTCGATGCTTGTTCTGCGCTGACGCCCGCCGCGGCGCCTCGCCGGCCGCGTTTCTTTGTTCAATGCCGTCGCTCCAGGTAAGAAAGTGGTCTACTTATTCAGATCGAGTACAACCTTGCATGCCTTGCCGGCATTCAACTCGGCAAAACCCTGTTCGAACGATTCGAAGGGGAGGTGGTGGGTGATCACCGGTTGAACGTCGAGCCCGCTGCCCAGCATGGCGATCATCTTGTGCCAGGTGTCATACATCTCCCGGCCGTATATGCCCTTGAAGGTGATGCCTTTCAGGATGGCTTTGCTCAAATCGATCGACACGGGCTCGGAATAAAGCCCAAGCAGCGCGATTTTCCCGCCGTGGTTCATACCATCGATCATGGCGGCGAGTGCTGCCGCACTGCCCGACATTTCGAGCCCGACATCGAACCCTTCCCGCATCCCCAGCTTCTTCATCACGCTGGCGGGATCGAATTCCCTGGCATTTACACCG
>CAMYOI010000795.1 GCA_947259955.1 uncultured Gammaproteobacteria bacterium | reverse complement strand
CCGTATCGAGGGATGATGTGGCCTCGTCAAGAATGGTCAGTTCTACCTGGCTGAGATTGAGGCCCTGTAATACGAACTGCAGGCGCAGCAATTGCTCGTCCCTTGGGAAGTTATGAAGGTCAAGCGGAGCGCTGAATGTACCGGTAAACCTCTGTGTGTACGTTAGCAGACCATTGTCTGCGATGATCACCTCCTCAGGAAGACCGCGCGTGATCTGGCGTGCATTGTAAACGACGATTCGAGGGTGCCAAATGGATTCCGATGCAGTCCGGCGCGGCTCTGGGGATCCATGGGCCAGGCGATCGTCTTGCCACACCAATGTGACTGCCACGTCAGCGCTGAACTCCTGCTGCGCGTCATTGACATTGGCGATATCCAGGACGTAAACGCCAACCCTTATTTTTGTCGGCTCTCCCATGGTGCTGGGCCGTTGAGCCTCGAGCGTACCGTACGAACGCTCCTCGGCCATGGCCGCCCCCTCAAAGTACGACAATCCCAGCCAATTCATCCAACCGAACACGAAGAGCGATGCGACGCTTCGCTGCCTCCCCGATAATCTCTGCATCGCTCGCCCCCTCTCGTGTCAATCGATGTAGTGCCCAAAACTTGACTGATATCATTGATACTTAATTGTGGAATGTCCAACCGGTCCAACGCCCACGCCTATTAACGATCTCGCATTGATCCTTGCTCATGAGTGTCTCCTTCGACCCAGAATCGGGAGCTGAATGGAGATGCCCCGCACATACCGACATATCTGCACTTGAAGTAGCGAAAGTGGCCGCGTTTTTTGTAACCCGAGCAATCGACCCGGCTTCCTGACTCATCGCACGGCGGATTGTCCTGACAAAACCCCGCAAGTTTCCCAGGGCCGGCACACCCGCAGTTTCAATCGCCGGATTTGCCAGATTTCTCGTCCGGATTTCTTTCCGAAACCGGGTCTTGCGGCTGATTCGCTGAAAGCGTCTCGCCACCTTCGGCGAGTTCCTCATCGGTCGCGAAATAGTCTGGCGAACCGGGTGGCGGATATTTCAATTTGCCGGAGAGAGCTTTAAGCGCTGTGCTGGAAAAGCGTGGAAACGGCAGTTTCCGCTGCCTTCGCCAGGTCGCGACTTCCTGATGCGCCTGTTCCGTGCGTTCGGTATCCAAGCCGGGATCGCGGCTCCAGTAGAGCGTCTGAGACGGGAATGCGAAGCCTGTGCCAGACGCTTCCACGATATCATCGATCCGCAGGAGTACGTCCTCTTTGATAGAGTAGAAATCGTTCCACTCCCGTGTCTTGGCATAGATGCGTAAATCGAGATTTTTCGACGATTCCCCAAACCCGATGAACCGGAATTTTTGCGAGAACATACCGCATTTGCTCTGCATCCGTTTCAAAGCGCAGGCCCAGAGTTTCGTTGATCAACATCGTGTCGCATTTGGCCCAGTTGACGATCTGCATGTCGGCAAATTGCGCATTTGGAATGGAAATCTGTGTGCGATCAATCGCACGGAGCTGGGTCGAGCGCACGCCAATGTTTTCGACGGTTCCGCTCTGATCGCCAAACGTGCAGTAATCGCCGACCCGGACCGGTTTATCAATGAACAGGATGAATCCACCGATCAGGTTCTCCAGCGTTGGCCTGACTGCGAGTGCCACGGCAATGCCGCCGATCCCGAAACCTGCAATCACGCTGAGAACAGGTACACCCAATTCTTGTGCCCCATACCCCAGGATCAGGATGCCGCCGATAAAGCCGATAATCTTTCCCACCAGCCGGATAAAACTGTCGTCAAGGCTTTGTGTTCCACGCCTGGGATCGACGATGATGGTTTCAAAGAAGGCTCTGCTTGTGGTCCAGAAGGCACCTGTGGCGGCGATATAGAACACCGCAACAAGGCAGAATTGAGTGAGATTGAAGAAGCGTCCGGCGGTGTTGACCTGAAACGCGAACACAAACTGAAGCCAGAGAATTGCGATCATTATGGAGATCGGCAAATACGATCTTCCAGACCGAAGTGTCGAGAATCGCGCGCTTCATAAAATTTGGCAGTTTTGCGACTGCGGTGCTTGGGATCCATGGACCGGTAAGCTGGCGGTTCGTGTCCTCCCATGATGTTATGGGAAGAGATGACCGAAGCGGAAGCGATCTCAAGCCCGCGAAAAACTGGGGCGCGCTGTGGACAGTGTCCGCAGAAAACAGGTACTCGCCGGCACGGTCACCTTCCGTTATTTCAACGATGCGCAGGGGTGTGCCGGGCAGACGGAACCCGATGGTGGGTTGATCATCAATCTCGTCAGGCCCGGGAAGGGCCGCAGCGTCGATGGTTTTGACCCGCCCAAGGATATCCAGAAGGTACAAAGCCGTTTGCTCTCCGGTCTCGCGACGAGAGGCCGACGGCACTTGAGACAGATCGATCAGGGCTCTCATCTGCCCGATCTCATATGTAACCTTAGCCGCGTTTAATCTGTTCTGTTGCTTCCAGTATGCGTCCAGAGAGGATTCCAGCTGATTGCGTAACTGGTACAAAGTCTGCAAGGTGCTGCGCGGGCTTTCCGTCCGGATCGGGTTGATCAGGGCGGTTTCGATCATCTCATGAAGCGAACCCGGCTCACTGGCGACGGGTCCCTGGTTGGCCCCCTGTGCCATGACCTGAGATGCGCAGAACAGCGTGACCAATGCTACCAACAGAACTCTAAAAAATGCCATGTCTTCTCCCTTGGGCCAAACGCTCATTGTTTGGGCCCATCATTCGCTGTGTCGGAGTTCGATGTCCAACATCCCTAACGGCGGAGTCGGTCCCTCCGGTTAATAACTGGCGGAACACGCCATCTGGTTTTGGTCATTTCGCGCCAACATCTCGGATCACTCAAGAAAGCCCTGACCGCGACGGTTCAAGCCGAGCAGCTGCTGGTGCGCGGGACAGACAACAAGCCGGAACACCCAGCCTGGTCCTGCCTGACATCGTCTTGTTGGGATAGTCAGGACATTCGGTTCGCGATACCCTGTCTGCGTTCACGTAGAAGACCTGCTCGCCACTGCTTGGGGGATTGTCCTGTCCATTTCCGGACCGCGCGTCCGAAGTTGCTGGGGTCGCTGTATCCAAGCATCCGTGCGATTTC
>CAMYOI010000794.1 GCA_947259955.1 uncultured Gammaproteobacteria bacterium | reverse complement strand
CTTGAAACCTTGTCCCCACTTCATACGCCCGCCGAGTTCGTCCAACAGCATCTGTTGTGCTTGCGGTTGGTTTAACGCCAAGCATCAGCGGGCGGGCGGCAGCCTGCGTCCGTCTGGATGCACTTATTGGGTAGTTGATTGTCTTTTTATAGTTTTCAGAGCACTTCTGCCGTCTTGCTATCCAAACTGGGCTATCAAGCTTATGCCTTTTCAATCTCATCCCATCTTTTCTTAACCTTCTCACCAATAAATTTCATCACTTTGTAATAAATCGGGCGTGGTAGTGCACTGGCAAATTTAACAAGAAGCCGACGCCTAAAACCAGGGATGCACAAAACCTGTACTTTTTCCAATGCTCTTAAGGATTTGTCTACCACCTCTTCGGGCTTCATCCATCTCCTTTGCTCTTTCGTGAAGTCTGCGCCCAATCGTGAATGAAATTCGGTTACGGTTAATCCCGGAGCCAGTGCCTGCAAGCGGATGCCTGTTCCCATCAAAGCAACATGCAACGATTCTGTGAAGCTGATTAAATATGTTTTGGTTGCACCGTAGTTTTCCATGGTAACCATGTTGAAATAGGCGCCTATGGATGAAACATTGATGATATCCCCTTTATCTCGCTGGAGCATACGCGGCAAAGCAGCGCGGATGAATCTGACTGGTGCCACATTGTGAACCATTATCATCGCCTCTAAGGAATTGGGAGAGCGTTCCCATAAAAAACCGGGCTCCCAGTAACCAGCGTTGTTGATGAGAATATCCAGCCGGTCCAGACTTTTGATGCGTTCCTCAACCTTTTTCATTTCTTCAGTTCGGGAGAGTTCTGCAATGATGATTTCGACCGTGGTATGATAGGTTTGCTCCAAGTTCTTGGCACGCTCCATCAATTCTTTCTGCCTGCGTCCGTGGAGAATAAGAGTAAATCCTTTCTGGGCGAGTCGGTTTGCAAAAGCAGCTCCAATACCACTGGTAGCTCCGGTTATAAGCGCACATGGCCGGTCATATGATTTATCCATGACATTCGCTGTGTTTTTGCCCAACTATTAATGAACCCCACATGTGTCCAATATTCCAGTTACTGTTGTGTCGTGTATCCCAAGTTGAACCTTCCTAACCCATTGAAATCACATGCCACTACCATGCGATAAGGGAACGTATATTGCAAGGAGGAAAGCGGACATATGCTCGTGTCAAAAATCAACGCTGCTCCCAGGCTTTGAACGAAATATCCTAAGACTGACAGTAGGGTCGAGGACTGGCGCGGTAACCCGTGAGGCGAACTCTTGTCTGTATCCGGAGTTTCCTCCTTCGTGCCCGGGTAGAGTGCACCGTGATCCCGTTTCCAGCCCCCGCCGCATCGAACGCAGCATGCGGTTTGCCCGCACTACGCTCTCCTGTTTGCTTCGTGCCACGGTTTATGAGACCTATCCTGCCGAGAGTGCTTTCCGCAGATCGGCACGCACCCGGTAGCCATTGAACAGCCCCAGGGTGTCATGCATTGAACAGCCCCAGGGTGTCATGCAGCCACTGCGTACTCCACCGCTCCCAGCCGAAGCCCCGACGTTTCCGGGCTCGCATCAAGTGACGCCGTATCTTCTTTTCCACCCAGCGATTGACGAATCCGAAGCACCGGCCAGAGTGACCAATGGCGAAGTAATTCACCCAACCCCGCAAAATCGGATTGATCTTCTCAATCACCTCTTTCACGGGCCGGGATCGGTGTCGCCGGAAGATCTCCCTAAGTTTGTGCAGTAACGCCGTGCGCTTGCTCAGCTTGGGCGTATACTGCGGCCGCCATTTCCCTTGTAAACTCCGGACTCGACGAAAGTCGAATCCCAGAAACCCAAAGCTCTCGCCCCGGGCCAGGTCGACAGTTCGGCTCTTCGCTTCGTTGAGTTGGACGTGTAACTTGGCGAGTTCCTCCCGCAATCGCTTGCCCACCGCCTTCAGCAGCCAGCCATAGCGCGGATGGGCGTTGATCAAGATCACCACATCGTCAGCATATCTCGCATATTCGATGCCCGTGTACTTGCCATAACGCGTGACGGCCTTCGCCTGCTCCAGCATCCGATCCACCTCATTGAGGTAGAGGTTGCTGAGCATCGGCGAAATCACACCGCCTTGCGGTACACCCTTCTTCCCGTTCGCCTTCAGCATGATCTTCAACAGGTGCAACACGTCGTCGTCATCGACCCGCTCGGCCACTTTCGACAGCAGCAAATCATGCCGCACACCATCGAAATAGGCCTTCAAATCAATGTCGATTACCCGTGTCTTACCCACCACGATCGCTTCGGCAACGCGAATCACCGCTTGATGAGCTGACCGCTTCGGACGATAGCCAAACGACCCAGGTTGGAAGTCCGCCTCGAAAACCGGTTCCACTATCAGCTTCAGCGCACCCTGTACCACACGGTCACGGATACAGGGAATCGAAAGCCGGCGCACCTGCGTGCTCCCCGCCTTCGGTATCTCCTTCGTCCGCGCCCGCAACGGCCCGTAAGTACGCTTGATCAGTTCGTCCCGGATCCGCTCCAGGAAACCCTCCACGCCCTGCTCCTCGATGGCCTCGAAGGTCACTCCATCACTCCCCGGAGCCCCATTATTCTCTTTGGCCATCGCATACGCAGCGCGCAGCGTCTCCATTTTGCAGACGTGAACGTACAATCCCCAGAAACGCCAGTGCGGTTCAGCCTTCGCCTTGGCGTATAGCTTCCTCCTCAGTTCCTGCAAACCAATGGGCGTCTTTGTCATTCCACCCTTGCCTCCCGTATTGTCAGAAGCATTACAAACAGCAGGGCCCCTTCGCTCCACGGGCGTTACCCCGCTTCATCACTACTTCGAGCCCCTCCGACGACCTCTCATCTTCGACCGCTTTCCCGGTGTCACCGGTTATACGGCCTACCTGGCTCCAATGATTTCTCATCGGGACAAGGAGGGACTCTCCAGTTGCTTAGCACGTCCTTGTCACCATGCCATCGATAACCACCCCGCCGGAGTGATCCACTGCATCAGTCGCTTCGCAGTGAACCATGCTGCCTTCACCAAACCATTGCAGGCTCGGCCTCCGGAACTTCATTTTTTCGAGGCCACCTCTCGTTCGCTTCCGCTACGGCCTGGTGACTCGC
>CAMYOI010000793.1 GCA_947259955.1 uncultured Gammaproteobacteria bacterium | reverse complement strand
TACTGTCGCGCTGCTTCTGGGTAGCCCATTCGCCCCAGCAATGCCGCAGGAAGTTCTTCTTCACTGTGGGGCACGTATTGAACACGACAAGGGACGGCTCATCCCACTCAAACTTGCCAACCTTCAGCGCCTCATGGATAGCGTCATAGCCAGCCGCGGAGTTGCGCTTGTACGCGAGATGGCACCAAATCTTGTTCTGCGCGAACTTCTGCCAAATGCTGAGCCCACTGACACGCTCTTTTTCGCGAGCGCTGTTGTCAATCAGTCGCATGGCGATTGGCTCGGACTGGGAAGGATCGTAATGATATTCTTCGTCCTCCCCTAGTATCCAGCCCTCCATCTCCTTCATGCGCTGCGAAACGTCGTCTACCGTTCTGAGGGATTTGTCGAACAACTCCCGGTAAGCGTAGACCTGATTGTCCGGAGAGACTGCGAGCCACAACACAGCGATCGGCTTCCAAAAGGGCGTCTTGGCGTGCCACTCTTTGAAAACCCTGCCCGTGAGATGAAGCCACTGGCCGCCGATACGAGCCGCTTTTTGATGCTCCGGAAGATCTGCAACAAAATCATCAATCGCCTCCCGCGACATCGTTGTATTCTTGTAGACACTGAATCGGTACACCTTGACCTTGCCATCTGGGTCGTTACCGCGAGTCTCGATCGCGTCCGCAATCCATGGCTGGGAGAGCGGCGTCAGAGTGAGCCAGCAGTGACCATGATGATCAACAAGGCCACGTCGAAGGGCAATATACTTAGCCTGCCCAATAGGCTCGTCAGCCCAGAACCAATGACCACTAGTGCCCTCGAAAACCATATCATCCTGGTCGTCAGAGAGGAGATAGATAATACTGCCATTTGCCAGGGTCACCTGCTTTGGAATCTGTCTGTTGTCCCGGCGAACGTCATACGAGTCGGCCGGCAAGTATTTCTGGAGCTTCGGCCAAATGGTCTGCCGGATCGCCTGCTCGAAATCCTGCGCTATAATTCTTCCCACATTGGGGACAGGAATTCGCTTGCCGTTAGTGAGCCGTACCACATAATCGGGGTGGTCATTCTTGAGCCATGGTCTAAAACCGAGAGCATGAGCCACGGACTCGGCGGCCCCACACTCTGATTATCCACTCCGGTTGTCACCAAGGACAAGCCGTATTGAAGCTGCACTGTCCGCGAAGAACTGCTGTTGGTCTGGATTAAGTGGTTGAAAGAATACAATTCTATTTCTTCGATCATACTCCTCCAAAGCGCACAGATCGCGATAGAGATCCTTTAGCTGTTCTGTATTAAGCGTTGTCGAGGTCATCAAGCGTAATTACGTCCGGGTCTACTTCTTCGTGATATGCTTCGCTGGCAGCCTCCACTCGAGTCGCCAGGTCCGGCACATCGTCTTTGAAATTGATGCGGAGAAGTTCGATATTCTCCGCCTTGCTCTTGATCGCGTCCAGCAACTGGTCACGCTCTTCCGGCACCAGCAAGCCCATGTTCGCTTGTGTGCCGCGCAGATCTGAGATCTGCTTGTTGCTCACTACCAGCTTGTCCTGGAGGATGCCGAACATCGTGGCCTTCTCCACACCACTGGAGCCGTAGATGCGCTTGTGCGTGATCCGGCCGCTGTCGTCGTACTCGATGTCCGTGTGCTTGCCATCGCGCAAGTCATCCTCGCCCACAGACTCCAGCACGTCGGCAGCCTTGCCCATGATGCGGCCCTGCAGCGCCTCCGCAATGTTCGCTCTAGCGTTGCGATGATCGTCAGTGCCGGGCGTCAGCGCCACCACCTTGTTCTCCGTCTCGATCTTTTTGATGGCCTTAATCGCCGTCGCGTAAGATCGATTGTGAAGTCTGGCGGCCTCAGCCTTGTTGTTTGTCAGGAGAAATGTCTGGTAGATCGCTTCCTCCTCGGTCCGGGACAAACGCCTGTGTTTCGAGAGCTGCTTTTTGGGCATCTCGCTTCACCTCTTCAATCAGAACATTCTGGGAAACTGCCACCACAACCTGCGCGAGCCATTTCTCGAGACTTAGTTGATCCGGCGTACCATTCTGTGTGTTCCATGCTTGCATGATAAAACGCCCTGCAACCGTCGTCCTCCCTACTGGAACGATGGGATGTACCGCGCGGCGCCGGCATTATCGACGACCGTCAGCCATCCCGCAAATACCCCCGCTGCACCTACTGGCAGCGTACCAATCGCTGGTGCTGCCGGGCCCCCGACAGCCAACCAGTTGCTCGCATTGTTAAGCTTCAAAACGCCCACGTTGTTGGCTGCATCTGTGTCGATCACGAAATCGACCCCGTCAAAATACATCTGCGCATCTTCGGCAGCCCCGAAGTTCAAATTCTGGTTATCTGCGGCGAGAGCAAATGTGCCGCCATCAGAGTGCAAGGCGTACACGGTGGCGCCGAAGCCGGCCGTCCCATAACCCTGTGTACGAATGCCGTACTGAGTATATGTTCCGAGGAACTGATTGGCGCCACCATGTAGCGACAAATGCGTGTCATTTACGACTGCGCCGGCACCGACCACACTGCCAGTGGCCGACACCCCCAGCTGTGCCCCGATACGATTCCACGTACTACCCGCGTCGACACATGAGACAATGCGGTAATCTGTAAATCCGGCGATGGTCTGAGTCTGTCCAGCGCTAACATTGCTGCCCGGAACCATTTCAAACGCTGTGTATATCAGGTTCTGCCCGGCGGCTACGTTATGCCTGGATGATGCCCCGAATGCTGTAACAGGCCCCGAAATTGTCGGGTCAATGAAGAATGCTACTGGCAGTCCGGCGGTTAGCGTGGGGCTGAAGCGCATAACACCCCAGGCTCCGGCACGGCCCCAATCTCCGGTAACTTGCATAATGCCGTTGGCTGTCAGAGAAGTTACTGGGGTACCGCCGTCATCGACGACAAAAGAAGGCCCAGCGCCCTCCACACGAACAAAATGCCGGTCAGTGCCGGCATTGTTTACGCGAAAATGGATATCAGCGTCAGTGATATTATTCAAGAAGTGGAGATCATCCGCGATGTCAACAATCTCGTGGTCGGTCGTTGCCTCGATGAAAAGGCTGGGGACGGTGATATCCTGCTGCGCATCCCACGCGCCGGTCAGCGCCCGCGTGCCGTCGGCGAGCAAGTACTGGGTATGGTCGTCATCGGCAAGTCCACCGAGTGATCCATGATCAACTGAGGACAACGGGATATTTAGCCAGCCAGCACCTGCCCACTGCAGGATATCGCCTACAGTAAATGGGTCAACAAAGCCGAGTGATACGTCAGCTAAATCACTTCCATTAGCAGCAAAAGAATTGCGTAGAAGGATGTCATTACCCTGCCAATTACCACCGCTAAGCTTCAGATATGTAGACCCGCCGCCAACAGCGAAAAAGACATTGTTCAGGTCTTCGAGGTCGATAGACGGCAAATCAGCAAGCACCAAACTGGCGTTAGCCCATCCTGCGCCGTCATAACGTGCCACCTGCCCAGACGTTGGTCCAGTAATAGTAACATCACTGAGATCGTTGAAAGCTATTGGTGGCAAATCGACAGAGGCAAGATCTGTTGAGGTCCAGAACGGATCATTGAACCGCAAGAAGTTGCCCGCGGTCTGAGTCGTGGTATCGACGTCGTCGAGGTCGCCCAAATTAATGGGAACCGTTACACCCCCTCCA
>CAMYOI010000792.1 GCA_947259955.1 uncultured Gammaproteobacteria bacterium | reverse complement strand
GCACCGCGCGCATGGCCAGGGCCGTTCCGACATTCGTTGTTACTTTCAGGACTCTTTGTTCGATAGCCGGCAGGATGTTTTTCCTAAAAAGTTCATAGGTGGCGGAACCCAATTCCCCGAATATTTGGAACGAAACAGGGGCACCATCAAATCGCCCCGCGATCAATCGAAGTATGCGCACTACCTGGTCCGCTGCATGCTGGCCAATCTCTGCGGACAAGTATCCGAGTTTGTTAGTCTACAGCCCAATAATTTTAGGTTCGATTCTCATGGTCGGGACGAGTATAAGTCCGGCCGCGCCGCCTATCGAGATAAGACTCTGAAAGAATTAGCCGAATCGGAATCACTTGTTTCGTATTTTGCCGAACAGTTGCGCATGGTTATGAGTATCCCGGGTAAGGATAAGATATGTAAAGACGACAGCTACCTTGCCACCATGATTTCCCTACTGTCTTTTTTGAACGGCACATTGGATGAAGCCTTGCGTAGATCGCCGCCACAGTTCAGAAAGTTCGCATGGCTTTAGAAAAATGCAAATATAAGTCTGTCCCTATTTCGGTAGAAGCCGACGCGCCGCGCTGATCAGCACCGCTAAAGCGTCCGTGGTGCCGGAGTGAAAAAAGCATTGATAGATTGACGGCAATAAATGCCAATTCTTGATCTGACACATTTCGAAAAGCTGTTTGCGCCTTTCGAGGGCAAGCGAGTGGTTTTCGTGCCTCTGAACGGGAATGTGGGAGACCATTTGAACCACCTCGCCACTGAACTCATGTTCGACCGTTTCGGCATCGAATGTGATAAAGCGCTGTCCACGGAGCTGACGCCGGAAAGCGTCGGACATTACGACGAACTCGTCGTGTCTCCGTACAAAAAGATCTATGTGCGGGAAAAAGCCAGCGGAAAGTTGAATCCCGGTTTGCAACTTATGCCCGATCTGGCCCTAGGGTACATCGGCCCCGTCCCGAAAACCCGGGCGGTGTGTTCCACCGGCGTGTTTCTGCGCGGCGATGTGGAGCAGCGTTTTCAACATGATCCCCTTTCCCTCGGCGACCCGGCCTGGTTGTCCTCCACGGTAAATGAGCTGTTCGATCTCGCGTCCAGGTTCGAGCACATCGTCACCGACCGACTGCATTTTGGCATCGCCGCGCTGCTGGCGGGCAGAGAGGTCACTCTGCTGCCTAACTCATACTTCAAGAACAGATCGTTTTACGATACCTGGCTCAGGGGTTTGTGCCACTGGAGAGATGATTTGACCGGGCTTGACTATGACAGGAACGGGGTGGAGCGCAGGCTGTACCAGCGATTGGCGGGCGCGCCCTCGTATGTTGTCGACTGGGCGGCGGTACCGGTCCCGAAAAAAGGATATTTTATCGAGCCAAAAGGCGAGAATTACCTGCTAATCCACGTGGATGGCGGTGGCAGCGGCAGTTTCGAATGTAACGAAACCGCGCTAATGGTCTGGCAGTTGTGTGACGGTGAGCGTTCCATTGGTCAGATTGCGCAGTTGCTCATCGATGCCTATCCGGACAACCGTGCCCTTGTGGCCCGTGATGTCCAAAGCAACGTTAGAACATTTCTCGGTCGCGGCGCAATAGACCTGGACCAGATCGATGAAAAGCCCCGAATCGTCAAAAAAACGTCCGACCGACGCCGTAGACAAAAAGTCTTTCCCCTCGACGTGAGTAACCCTACCGTGGTGGATCGCCGCGTTCGATGCAAGGCGCTGCTGAACAATGTCGAGCTGTGGTTCGACCTGGACACCAGGCACAAAGACTGGATCAATCCGGTCGCGGATCCGTTTGTGCTGATTTCGCTGATGGCCGCCATGTCAGCCAAAGCCCGGCTCAAAGTGGAGGGTGCGCCGGTTAGCGCCGGCTTGCTGGAAAACCTGGAAGAATTTCAACGCGCCTGGGCAAGCTGGCGGGACCATCTGTTTCCAGTGGCCATCGACGCTTCCACTACGCCAGGGGAAAGCCGGCAAGGCAAGCCGGCGATATGCACGTTCTCGGGAGGTGTTGATTCCTGTTACACCGTGTATCGGTATCTGGTCAATCCGGACCGAAAGTGGATCCCCCCGGTCGAAGGCGCATTGATGATGAAGGGATTCGACTCGGAGGTGGACGACAAAAATAAATTCCGGCATTCGTTTCGAAACGGCCGCAAGCTGCTGGCGGGGCTGCCCGTGGAACTGGTGCCGGTGCGGACCAATGTGAAAAAGCACCTGGGTCATTGGCTGGACCGGCACGGGCTACTTCTGGGCGCCGCGTTGACGTTGTTTGGCCGCAAATTCGGTAGCGGGATCATTGCCGATACGTCCCCATACGATATGCTGCTTCCCCTTGGATCAAACCCGATTACGGACCCATTGATGGGCAGTGATGCCTTCAAGGTGGTGCATCATGGCGGTGAAGTTTCGCGATTCGAGAAAATCCGGGCCATGATAGATTGGCCTCCGCTCCAGGATCATCTCCGCGTGTGCTGGCAGCAGGGCAGGCCGGGTAA
>CAMYOI010000791.1 GCA_947259955.1 uncultured Gammaproteobacteria bacterium | reverse complement strand
CGCCAGCAACAAGGAATACGTCGCGGATACCCGCTCCTTCATCGCCGCAACCGAGGAAGCCGGCATTCCCGCAGCCATATGCAGCTGCCTGCCGGAAAACCTGGACAGCGCGGCGCGGACCATGATGATCGAAGGCGGCATTGCGCCCCTGCAGGGAATCCAGGTCGCACTGAACGCGTTGGCCAATGCGGCAACCCACGGTATACGCCGGGCCAGGGTGTTGTCCGGGCACGACGATTGCGTACTGGCGTTGCCGGCGTCGCCCGTATTGCCGGAGGCTACGGCGTTGCTCGACGAGTGGCAGGGCAAGCAGCGGCTGCAGGCCGCTGGCATTAACGTGCCGCAGGGAGTGCTCGTCGACGCCGAAGATGCCCCGGATGCGGCGCACCGGATCGGCTTTCCAGTGGCAGTAAAATTGGTGAGTGCGGACCTGCCGCACAAAACCGAGGCCGGCGCTCTGAAGATCGGGCTGTGCTCCGCCGAAGAAGTCTCAGCCGCGGTCGCGTCAATTCGGGAATCGGTTCAGGAGCACGCACGGGATGCCGCCACCAGCATGTTTCTGATCGAACGCATGATCCAGGATCCGGTGGCGGAAATCCTGCTGGGCGTCCGCCATGATCCGCAATTCGGGCAGGCGATGGTCCTTGCCAGCGGCGGGACCCTGGTCGAACTGGTGCGGGACTCGATCACCCTGCTGCTGCCCACGGACAGGTCGACCGTGACCGGTGCTTTGGCCGCATTGCGCGTGTCGAAGCTGCTGGACGGCTATCGAGGCCGGGGCGGATGCGACCGGGAGATGGTAGTCGATTGCATCCTGAAGGTCGCGCGCCTGGCCGAATCCATCCGGGACGAATTGGTTGAACTCGATATCAACCCGCTGATGATCTTGCCCTCAGGTGCGGTAGCGGTGGACGCCCTTTTCAGGGTGGCGGCTTCGAATCGTTTCGGTGATTCAAACTGATCCCTAATGGCTTAACAAGGATCAATGCGCAATTTGACGATGATTATTGTTGTTCACACGCAATGAATTGCTTCAAAACTCGGTCTAATCTACTGCATGCAACATGTGCCGGACGCCCGTGCTATAGCTAAGGAAACTCTGATTAATTCAGTATTTGGTCATTGCGTACGAAGTGAAGCAAACCAGAATCGTTGTCATTCAAGAGCTTCTGGATTGCCGCGTCCTGCCGCGCTTTGCTCGCAGCTTCGGCGTGCTCGCAACGACATGATTAAACAGAGCTTCCGTAATGTATTAACGTGTATCCATCCTGGATTACCGATGAGTTTTCGCCGAAGTTTTTATTTTTTGTTCGCAATGCTCACCATTGCGTTGCCGATATTGACGTCAGGACCCGCGGAAGCCGGAGTACTGGAAAAATTGTTCGCACCCAAAGCCAAGCTGTGGGACTACTGGGCACGGCACGACAATGACTCCGACGGCACTATCGATCACAGAGCGTGGGCATCGTTTCTGAGCTCCTATGTCAACCGAGGTCCTGACGGCATAAATCGAGTGGACTACGGCGAAGTAACCGAGGCGGATCGAGACTCGCTGAATGCCTACATCGATTCGATGCAATCGCTGACAATTAGCGCCTACTCCCGGCCCGATTCGATGCAATCGCTGACAATTAGCGCCTACTCCCGGCCCGAGCAGTTTGCCTACTGGGTTAATCTGTACAATGCGGTGACCGTCGACATCATTTTGGACCACTATCCCGTAAAAAGTATCAGGGACATAAAGCTGTCGAAGGGTCTGTTGAGGAAGGGCCCCTGGTCGAAAAAATTGCTCCATGTCGAGGGGAAAGAGTTGTCTTTGAATGACATCGAGCATCGGATCCTGCGGCCTGTCTGGCAGGATCCGCGGATTCACTACGCGGTCAATTGCGCTTCCATCGGGTGCCCAAACCTGATGCCGGAACCCTACCCCGCGGAAAATACGGATAGGCTGCTCGATCTAGGTGCCGGAGATTACGTCAATCATTCGCGCGGCGTGCGCATCGAAAATGGCCGTTTGGGCGTTTCCAGCATCTATGCCTGGTTCGAATCGGATTTTGGCGGGAGCGATGCGGGCGTGATCGACCACATCAAACGATATGCCGAGCCAGCCCTCGCCAAATCCCTGCGTGGCATCAACGGGATTTCCGGGGACGACTACGATTGGTCATTGAACGATGTCAAGGGCAGCTGATCAATTACGTCGTTGCCACGACAGCATGAATCGTGTCGTTGCGAGGAGCGTGCCGAAGCTGCGAGCAAAGCGCGGCAGGACGCGGCAATCCAGACAAGTTGCCATTCAACGCCACTGGCTGGCTTCAATCCTTTCGCGATGACGTAATTCGATAACAATCTAGGGTGGTTTGTAGGCTTTGAAAATCAGATCGAACACGCGCGTCGAAATCGGCCGGCTATTTGCCACTCTGGAATTCGGTGAGCGGATTGCCCATGACTGCGCGACGAGACAGACCGACCTATCGAATGGCAAATACGGTCGGTTTTTTGAGCGGCAGGCGCGACAGGAAAGTCACCACGCCCGCGTGTTCGGTCGTGTCATTCTTTGTATTACGCCACGGGGCCCAAGGCCCGTGCCTGAAGCATTGAGGGACTATCGAACCCGGCTGAACCATGCCGGCCGGCGCGGCGATATGGTCGAATTGCTGGTGGGCCAGCAACTTGTACTGGAAGGGTTCGGAGAGCTTATCCTGCACCGGCTGGACAGGAAGTTTGATCAGCGGCACATCGGTTTCAAGCGCCTGCGCAAGGTGCTTCTGGCGCAGGAGCGTGGTCATCAGGCGTTC
>CAMYOI010000790.1 GCA_947259955.1 uncultured Gammaproteobacteria bacterium | reverse complement strand
CGACGGTAATGAGAGGCATACCGGCCGCTCAAAACAGTAGTGCTGAGTTTTTACGACAGCCGCTTGCGGCCGAAAGCACCTGGAATCAGAAGCCCAAATTCGGTTCCCGGAAGGACCGCTTCGGGCAATCTCCGGCCGATTAGGCGTCGTTCTTGAATCGGCTGCTTCACGCCCGATACCGGCCATTCGAGGGCCACTGAGGGACAGGCCGAAGGCTGGCCCACGCATGACCTTACACGATCCGTGCCGGCGCAAGCCTGACACGAGAAAAATGGCGCGCAGTCGCCACGCGAGCCGAGGATTATTTGATGGACTGTCGCCAAACGGCTGATTTCGTTCACCAGCCAAAAAGTATGAGAACTGCTCGCCAAGACTCAAACAAATTGCAAAGCGTGATCTTTCAACGGCTTGGCACGAGCACCATCAAATAACTTGCTCAAGAACAGCGGATTTCCCATCAAATACTATGCTCACGCTGACTCAAGCACGCGCAGGTTCGCTTTCCATCGGTGATACTCAAATAGCGGATCGTTGTCCGAACTCAAATATCGAGGTGGGGATCTACCGGCTATAACTTTGTTGAACATCTGGCAAAGGACCATTACGTTGACATCTCCCGCGTGGAATGCAAATCCGATGAGTCGTCGCGTAATCTGATCCATTACTACCAAGACCCAATGGCTCTTTCAGGTGATCGACTCGCAGCGAAACAGATCTACACTCCACAAACAGTCTTTCATATGTCCGACAAAGATGAGCCAAGAAGGTCCGTTACTCTCGTCTCTTCGATATGATTCTCGCAATGCGAGGATATCCAAAGCGTGGGTTCCGGCGTTTCAATTCGACGATAGCGTGGATAAGTTCTTGTGATGGACCTTTGGGTCCAGGTTTGCCTCGGTGGTGTGGCGAGTACAAGGCTCGGTACTGACAAGTTAACTTGCGGCTGTGGGCTGGAGCCACACCATTTTTCCCGTAGCGATTGAGATGGCTAATCTAGCAACCACATTAGAGTTGATTGCCTATCTTTATAGCACTTAGACGCCCACATTTGAGGACCTCATCAGTTAACTTGTCAATACCCATCGCTGTACTTCAATCTCGTCTTCGTGCTGTCGTGCTTGTGCCAAGTCGTAAGCAGTCTGCATGCGCAGCCAACTATCGGCGCTACCGCCGAAGGCCTTTTCGAGTCGAATAGCCATTTCCGGAGAGATCCCGGCCTGACCGTTGATGATGCGGGACAAAGTGTGGCGCGCCACACCAAGCACAGCCGCCCCCGCTGTGACGGTCAACTCTAAAGGTTCAAGGCACGCATCCTTAATGGACCGTCCCGGATGCGGCGGATTTTTCATCGGCATGAGAATTATCACTCTCTAGTGGTAGTCGATTAAATTAACATCCAGGGCGTCACCGTCCTGGAACCGGAATACAATCCGCCAGTTACCAGAGACTTTCACCGCCCAGAAACCTTTCAGCTTGCCTTTAAGTAAATGCAGCCCGTAACCGGGTAAGTCGAGGTCGGAGGTTACGGCAGCAACATCCAATCTGGCGAGAATGTCCTCGATGCGTTCTAGGCGATCACTTCGCACCTGGCTGCGGTCACCTCGCTCATAAAGCCTCTTTAACCCTCGATGCTTAAAGCTTCGTATCATTATCAAGTGTATCGTGTATCGGCATACGTATCAAGCGATGACTGTAACGGAATGTGGCTCGCTACTGGGATGTGAGTGCCGAATTATAGATTATGCCGCGGGCGGGAGCTGTACCAACCCATGGCAATGCGACTGCCATCGGAAATCACGATCTTCGCAGGCGACGTTACTGTCAAATTAACGAAACTGCGTGGGACGACATCGTTCCGTAGGCTGTCTGTCCACCTAAATTACATATAAATACACTACATTTCGCTCAAAATGGGCCAAAAGTCTTGTTGTAGAACCCACCTTGGCTATGAGCAATCGCTTAACTTGACAGTGACACGACCAGGGACAGGATTCGTACCTCCCGCGTCCCCAATCCAGCTCAGCATGACACCCAGACTTTTCTGAAACAGCGAGCGAAAAAGTCCACACCCCGGACTCCCCGTTCGATTCGGCTACAAGGTTCGAAAAGCTCAGCGATCATTGAGCATTCCACCGGTTTCTAGTAGGTTCACCAGCATGCAATACCGGGCAGACATTGATGGATTGAGGGCTATCGCCGTCATTCCAGTCATTCTGTTTCACGCCCAAATACCGTTGTTCAGCGGCGGCTTCGTTGGTGTAGACGTATTTTTTGTGATTTCCGGCTATCTGATCACAGGATTGATACTAGCCGAGGCCCGCAACAATCAATACACGATTTGGGGTCTTTACAGGCGACGAATTCGTCGGATATTACCTGCTCTCTTTGCAGTGCTTGTCGCAAGCTCGATTCTGGCCTGGCAAATTCTTCTACCGGAAGACTTTCGCAACTAT
>CAMYOI010000789.1 GCA_947259955.1 uncultured Gammaproteobacteria bacterium | reverse complement strand
GAAAAATCGTTCACGTCACATCGATCACCGAATCGTGACGGTCCGGCGTGCCATGCACGAAGGTGCGTCGGTACGAATTGTGTGATCTCACCTGCCCGGCGAATGAGAAAGTGAGAAGAAACCTTCAATTCGCGAATTTCCCTGAAGTAAGAGTGGCACGCAGGGTCTAGTTCATTGCAGAACAGATGTGCGATAAAGTCTCCTCCATACTCGCCCGGTGGAAGACTGATGCAGTGCACGACGAGCAGGTCGATCTCCACGCCCTCCGGCCTCGCGTCACTGTTGGGCGACGCAATGAATGCGGCGGGTTCGAAAAGACCGGTTGATCTGTCCAGTTTCAACTCGATACCTCTCCTGCACGGTGCCAACAAAAGCGGTGCGGTAGCGGTCGACGGACCTCTTTCCAAGTTCCGGCCCGGCAGCGGCGACAATCGGTGGTATTTTTTCGACGCACTATCGACTCGGGGCTTTGCCACGCAGTAAAATCAACATGGTACCAAATTAGAGACCGCAGCTATTACCACGCAGTCACCAGAGAGCATAATCCGAGCCACGACGCGTTATCGGGGCATCCAGGGGATGTATTTCCTCAACAAGCGGGGTGACCTCGGCTACATCACCGACGATTCCTCCAGAGCGGTGCGGGAGACCTTCCCCCAGCTCAACGACAAAAAGTTCCTGAAGAAACACCCCGACTTTCTAACCCAGATCGAAGGATTCCTGCGCGAGACGGCGGAAATCCCGGGTGGATATATCGAACGGGGCAAAGCCCAGGAAATAGAACTTGGTTACATCGTGCCCCCTGGTGACAAACAACCCTGGACCTCGTCGAACTTCATGATTCACAAGCACGTACTCAAGGCGCTCCGGAACGACGACGAAAAGCCGAACAGGGACGGATCTGGAGCGTCACCTAAATTTGAACCCGTGGCCAATCAGTACGAGGGTGTTTGCAGCGTATACAAGGGGTTTGCCGATCTTCTCTACTACAAGAACACTTTCGGCGTGTGTCCATATTTTCCGGTGTTGTTCAAGCTGCCTGGATATGATCTGAATTCCACCGCTCGACAGGAAAAAGCGCCGCTTCGCGTATTGAACCTGAGATGGAATGTTGACAATGACGTGGTCCCGACGGCAGAAAAGTGTGCACAGTTTCCCGCGGTGTTCTCCATCCTACGTGCCAACTTGGTCAAGCGAGGCGCCATAATTCGGGACAATTCCAAACCGGTCGTGGTCTACTGAGCACGCCCGTGCCCCGGCGCCTGCCACATCCAAACAATTCAATTTGTCCGCCATCGCCGGTATACTGGCCAACGCGTCCGAGAAGCATGTTCGATGCTTAGAGCACTAACTAGTCATATCCAAGAATATATTGTCCAAGAATCGATATTCACCGGTAACGCCTTTACCCGCCCTGCTTGCGATGCTGGTCCTTGCTGTGGCGCTTGCCGTATGCCCCGCATACGCCAAAGCAAGGGGGGCGGAGAGTCTTTTGTCCGTCTATGCAGCGGCCAGACCCATCCTAGACGATCCTGATCAGCGAAATCCTTTCTATCTGCGGGCCGCGGTCAAGAAAAACGAGCAGGCCGGCGAAGCGGCGATGTACTTCGACCAGCCTTTTTCGGAGATTGCGGACACTCTTCGGAGATTGCGGACACTCTCAGCAATTCCAGCAGTTGGTGCACCGTTCTGATCCTCCACCTCAATGTCAAGGCGTGCACTTACAGCCCCGGCAACAAAGGTGATGATTCTCTGACGGTCTATCTTGGCCGCAAGTTCTACCAGGACCCCGACGATGCGTTTGTCATGACGTACGAATTTCAGACGGACAGGCGGGACAACTATTTTTCAGCGCTGATCACGGCGGACAGGGGACCACTGGGGACCTCTGACTATCGAATCCAGCTCGAAATCATGGACATCGAGGGCCGGACATTCGGGCGCTTTCAGGTATCACAAAAACACAGCTGGATCAGTGCAAGAGCTGCAAAGCTTTATCTGTCGACCGTGGGAAGAAATAAAAAAGGTATCACCGTGGTTGCGACGGACGAGGAAGGCAACCCGGTATACTCCGATGGAGAGCGGGCCGTCGCCGAACGAAACCTGCTTCGTTACTACTTTGCGATAACCGCATTCTTCCGTAACAAAGACCCGGTTGGGGATCATCAGTTCCAGGAACGCTTGAACTACTGGTTCGATCAGACCGAACAATACAAGCAGCTTCATGAACTGGACCGTAACCGGTACCTTACGGACAAGAAAAAGGAATTCGAGAATCAACTTGCGTTGCAGAATTCGCAGTATATCGACAAGTTGACGTACAAAAAATAATCTACTTCACGAGTTCCCGTAACTCCCCGATATCCTCATCCAGATTCGGCAGCGACCCGTTGCCGAAATCAAGATAATCGGCATAGCTGAATTCCTCCAGCAACAGGTAGGCGCGTTCCGCGTAGTCGCTATCGGGTGCGGCATGAATTGCCGAGGCCAGCAGCAGCTCCATCTCCGG
>CAMYOI010000788.1 GCA_947259955.1 uncultured Gammaproteobacteria bacterium | reverse complement strand
CTGTTCGGCGCGTTCCGCCATTATATTAGCCTTGGGCGGCAAGTATCTGGGGGGCATTGGGGTTTTTGCGATCTTCATGCTGACCATCAGCGTAATTGCGGTGTTGGGACGCCTGCTTACACTCCGCTATCCCGAAACCGGCCCCGGACAGGTACTGGAGATCCCGCCCTACGCCCTGCCAACCTGGCGCGCGCTGCTTTATCACACCTGGGCGCGCACTCGCGACATCTTAACCATCGTCACGCCTTTATTGGTAGGTGGCAGCGTCGTGCTGGCGTTGCTCAGCCATGCCGGTGCGGACAATATCATCAACACGATGTTCACACCGGTTACCTCCTGGTGGTTGGGCTTACCGGTGGTACTAGGCGTGCCGATTCTGTTCGGCATTCTGCGCAAGGAATTGTCATTGTTGATGATTTATCAGGCACTGGGTACATTCGAAGTTGGCGCTTATTTGAACTGGGTGCAGATCGTGACCTTTCTGCTTTTTCTGACTTTCTACATCCCGTGCATATCGACGTTTGCGGTGATGCTACAAACGATAGGCCGTAAGGAAGCACTGTTCTCCATCTCTCTGTCCGTGGGTGTGGCACTGCTGGTTAGCGGGATCGTGCGATTACTGTTAGAAGGTGTGCGACACTTTGCCATTTGAAATAAGTGTCACGATCTTAGGTATCCGAGCGTGTTTAGTTCAAAGGTCAGATTGTTTCTACTTCTTACCTGCTATCGTCAGCGACTATGGTGGTGCAGCATCCTCCACTACAATACCCGGGAAACTCCGATCAATTCAGTATTTCGTCGTTGCGAACGACGTCATAGTCTATAGGTATTGCCCCCAATGAGACTCGATCCGTTCAGACTTGAACGCTACTTCGCCAAACATGAGTTTTCGGCGCCCTATCTGCTGTGTTCTTCGGATTGCGAGAGCATGGAGTTAGGAGACCTGCTCGCACTCGAACCGGGGGCATCAGATCGATTCGCCTCGCTTTGGCTCGGCTACACGGATTCCCTCGGCGATCCAGAACTCCGGCAAGCCATCACGACGCAGTACGAACACATAGTGGCCGATCAGGTTCTGGTGCACTCAGGAGCCGAGGAGGCGATTTATAATTTCATGAATGTCGCTATCGGTCCAGGCGATCACGTCGTCGTGCAAGCCCCCTACTACCAGTCTCTCGGAGAGGTCGCTCGAAGCATCGGTGCCGATGTATCCGAGTGGCCGGGCGACCCGGGGCGTGCATGGGAACTCGACCTTGGCTTCCTGGCGTCCACTCTCACTCCTCGCACAAAGGTAGTGGTGGTGAATTTTCCGCACAACCCGACCGGTTTTTTGCCTACGTCGGCGTTTTTGCGGGAACTGTCACAGCTCTCTGACCAGCATGGGTTCATCATCTTCTCTGATGAGGTGTACCGCGGACTGGAGCTCGATCCATCAGATCGCCTCCCCGCCTTTGCCGATGTGAACGACCGTGCGGTATCGCTGGGGGTAATGTCGAAGGCGTACGGCCTCGCCGGACTGCGGATCGGCTGGATCGCAACCCATGACGAACGTCTCTTCCGAGAGCTTGCGGCGTTCAAAGACTACACGACTATCTGCAACAGTGCGCCGAGTGAATTCCTGGCGACTATTGCACTGCGGCATACCGGTAATTCCTGGCGACTATTGCACTGCGGCATACCGGTGTGATCGTTGAACGGAACCTGCGGATCATTCGCGACAACCTCGATCAACTCGACGCTTTCTTCGACTCCAACGCAGATAAATTCGGCTGGTATCGTCCCAAGGCGGGGTCCGTTGCGTTTCCTGCGTTGCTGCTGGGCGACGTTGATGAGTTCTGCACCGATCTGGTCGAAAAAGCGGGAGTCCTGCTGCTGCCGGGCACCCTCTTTGGCGAAAAGTTCAACTCGTTCCGTATCGGCTTCGGTCGCAAGAATGTTCCCGAATCGCTCAATAAATTCGAGGAGTACATTCGTGTAGGTCGGATGAGAAGCAAATCAAACTGACTCGATTCGCCTGCGGGAGTTCCCCAAAAAACCACGGCTTCTGCGTTTCACCTCTGGCCAATATCTGGATATTGCCTGCGAGGCGCGCCTTGTCCCCGTGTTTTTGGGGAGGCTCTGAATGGCACAGAATTTACCACGGGGTACACTGGCGGTATTTCGGATTTACGCCTCATAGTGCAGGCTGGGGCAGTAGCCTGGGAGGTCGTTTCAATTTGTCACCGGTCACCGAGCAACAAGGTTGCTGTTCGTTTTTCTGATAACACCGAACCTGATTCTCGGCATCCTCGTCGTCATCGGAGTGTTCTATGTCCACGTGCAGATCAATTCTGTTTTTATTGATTCTTGTCAACGTATCGTCATCGAACACGCAGGCCAACGATTCACGGTTCCGGCAATTCCGCTTGCGTTAAGGAATTGAACCATTCATCATTATGAAGATCTCAAGTATTGTCTTGGTGAGTAGTATCATTTCAGCGTAAAAGCGGTCGGAAAACACAACTATGACCAAATCAACAACCAACCGGTTGCGCAGAAAACTGCTGGGCGCGGCCGGCGTCGTGGGTGTAACGCCCTATTTGGCGTGGGCCGAAACACTGTTGCCGACGCCTCGACAAAGTACGGGCCCTTTCTACCCCCAGCAGTTGCCTTTGGATGACGACAACGACCTTACCCGAGTGGCAGGCCGAGTCGGTTTAGCGAAGGGACAGACAACGGACCTGTCAGGGCGGATAGTAGATATAAACGAGCGTCCGTTGACCGGCGTACGCATTGAAATTTGGCAGTGCGATGCCAACGGTCGCTACCACCACCCGCGCGACAATCGACAAGCGGCCCTGGACGAGAATTTTCAAGGGCATGGCCACGCCGTCACCGATGCCGAAGGAAACTACCGATTCCGCACCATCCTGCCGGTACAATACCCTGGCCGGACGCCCCACATTCACACTGCAGTGTTTCCGTCGGGACACAACCCCTTCGTCACCCAGATTTACATTAAAGACGAACCGCGCAATGCGCAAGATTTTCTGTTTAATCGAATCCCCGTAGAACGACGGCCGCTGGTCATGGCGGAGTTCAGACCTACTAACGGTGGCGATACCGAGTTCAAAGCCCAATTCGACTTAGTTATTGGTGCAACGCCGAAGCAGGCATAATCGCAACCAGGCGTTCGCTTTGCAGTCTAGTGATTTAGGAATCAGTCCGCAGCAAAACAATAAAACAATCCGGCACCGCCTGTGCTTGCGAGTCCGTCGAGGCTGCAACCTCTTGTGGCGTGAGCGGAGTTCCAAGAGGTGTTGCCCCCTCCATGGCGGTCATGATGACCGACCTGGGCGCTACCCGCGTCACCACTGGTCCAGTTATTGCAGGTGTGGTCCGCA
>CAMYOI010000787.1 GCA_947259955.1 uncultured Gammaproteobacteria bacterium | reverse complement strand
CGGTGGATTTGGCGACGCTGATGCCCAGTTTCTGAAGCTCGCCAACGATACGAGGCGATCCCCAGCATGGATTCGCTTCCCACATTCGCTTAATCAGGTCAGGCGTTCTCCGTATGCTTGTTGGGTTCTGCACGCTGGTGCAGTTGATAACGGGTCTTCAGCCATACACCAATCAACATCATCCCGAGAACAATGGAGGCAAGAATCAGATTGAGTTTTTTTTCAACGAAATAAACGATAAGCATTACGGCCATACTTACCCAGAAAGCGACTACCGATGCCACCCATTTGGTTTTCAGGGCGTTGCCGGCTTTGGACCACTTCGACCAGGGATCCGAAGCGAACTCTGCCGATACATTCGTTTTTCCGCAGCCGGGGCAGACCTCGGTTTCTGGAGGCAGTTCGTGTCCACAGTCAGGGCAGGTTGTCGAGAAGTTTGGTTTTGCATCGCTCATGGTTGAACCGCAGTAAATTAGGGTGTGGCACCCAGGTAACCAGCCGGTGGGTGTCTAATTACTAATTTTCGCCTCAAATTAATGGCGAACGCAATCTTGTTGTAAGCAGGAATTCTGGTAACCTGCCAAGTGGGTGTCTAATTACTAATTTTCGCCTCAAATTAATGGCGAACGCAATCTTGTTGTAAGCAGGAATTCTGGTAACCTGCCAATCACATGAAGGAAATCTCGTTGCTTCTGATCCACCTACTGACCGTTTTCGCCAAACTGCTTGGGCCGGGTGGTATTAAGGGCATCATCGCTGAGAATCTCTTACTCAAGCAGCAATTACTCGTCGTCTGCCGCCCGCGGCAACGAGCGCCGAATCTGTTGCCGGCCGACCGATTTCTATTTGGCTTATTTTCACTGTTTCTTCGTCCCGGCCGCATTGAGAAAACGGCCGTGGGTATTCGACCGTCGACGCTGTTGCGATTTCACGACTATCTGGTGCGTCGGAAGTATCGGGCCCTTTACTCGCCACACCGCAGAGGCAAACCCGGGCCGAAAGGCCCGTCACAAGAACTCATCCACGCTATCGTCAAACTCAAACGCCGGAACCCACGCTTTGGCTACCCGCGCATCGCTCTAATTATCTCGAGAGCCTTCGGCATCGAGATTGACAGAAACGTCGTGCGGCGTGTTCTCGCCAAGTATTACCACCCGGAATATGACGGGAATGGCCCTTCTTGGCTCACCTTTATCGGACATATGAAAGACAGTTTGTGGAGCGTGGATCTTTTCCGCTGTGAGTCGATTACGCTCAAAAGTCATTGGGTGCTCGTAGTCATGGATCATTTCACGCGTCGCATTATTGGCTTGGCCGTTCACGTCGGTGATGTTGACGGTGTCGCCCTTTGCCGAATGTTTAACAAAGTCATTACCGGGATCACACCGCCGAAATACTTAAGTTCGGATAACGATCCACTGTTTGAATATCACCGGTGTCAGGCCAACCTGCGCGTGCTTGAGGTTGACGAAATCAAGGCGGTCCCCGAAGTTCCTGTGTCCCATCCCTTTATAGAACGCCTAATAGGAACAATTCGAAGAGAATTTCTTGATTATATTCTTTTCTGGAATACGGTCGATCTGGAGAGGAAACTCAACGAGTTTAAAGACTATTACAACCACCAACGCGTTCATTCTTCGCTTGGTGGAGACACACCAGCGGAAGTTGCTGGCGAATCCGGGGCGTGGCCTGCGAAGATCAATGATTTCCAATGGCAGTCGCATTGCCGTGGATTGGTCCAGCTTCCAATCGCCGCATGAACGCTAATTCGACACCCACACGTGGTTGCACTCGCCCAATATGCGACGGCGTATGCACGAAGTTGGGCGGCAAACAGCCTGAATGTCCGGGTACGACTGAGAGCCGAGAACAAAAGGCTGCAACAAGAAATAGCACTGCTTCGGGAAGAAATCCGCATCAAGGATGCGCGCATGGCGTTAGTAGCACCTCAGCGGCGGCCGCACTACCCACCGATGGAGAGAATGTCCATCTTGGAGCTGCGGGCCGCCCGTGGATGGTCGCTCCAGCAAACCGCCGATACGTTTCTGGTGACAGCGGGGACGATCGCCGCATGGATAAGACGCGTCGACGAAGAAGGTCCCGACGCGCTCGTACAGCTTCGCGAACCCGTGAATAAGTTTCCCGATTTCGTGCGATATGCCGTTCAGCGCCTTAAAACACTGTGTCCCAGTATGGGTAAAGTCAAGATCGCCCAGACGCTGTGCCGGGCCGGGTTGCATCTCGAATCCACGACCGTCGGACGTATACGCAAAGAGCCGCCCAAGATACAACCCTCGGACACCCCCGCCTCACCTTCCTGTG
>CAMYOI010000786.1 GCA_947259955.1 uncultured Gammaproteobacteria bacterium | reverse complement strand
TCCAGCGCAATGCCGATGCCCCCCTCGGACTGGTGCGTCACCGTGCCGTGGAAACGCAGCCAGCGGATTTGGCCGGAGATCCGGATACTGAGGATGAGCTCTATTTTGTCGTCTTCCTTGAGCATTTTATTGGTGGTATCGATATACATGCCGTTGCCGCTGATGTTTCTGGCTATGCCGCGCTTCCAGCCCGTCTGGTCGCTGTAATAACGCACGGTGACCTCGCTGGATTCGCGGTCGTCTTTCCTTCTCGAGGGGGAATCATCTATCCACGCGTTAGCACCTGCTGGGACGCCGGATGCGGGCGAATCGAAGGTGAACTTGAAATACAGCGGCCAGATGGTAAACACGGTGCCTTCCTCGAGACGGGCCCTACCGACCGGTTTGCCACCGACGTAAACATGGTTGCTGGATTTGTTGTCTTCGATATAGTAGTGGCCGAGGCTGGTTCTAACTATCCTGGCGTGAAAATTCTGCAGGGCCAGGTCGTTGCTTTCGTGTCTGCCTAGACTCGTGGTTTCCCCGGTAATTTTGTAGTTCTGTTCAAGACCTCCGCTTTCCCACTGAAGATAAGCACAGCCGGCGCGCGCGTGTCTACGCCCGCGCCAGAAACGGGCACTCATATTGACGAGCGCAATCACGAGCGCCGTCACGGCACCGCCCACTACTGCATATAACAGGACACTAGTCACCCTTGCGTTCTTATTCCGCAGCCGCCATACCTGCCATAACCGTGACAGCGATTATTGCAGCTAAATGTCTACTAAATCGGGCGCCGTACGATGGTTTGAATGTTAATAAGAGTAATAGTAGCCTAAAATCCGGGTGATCGACTTGTATAGGGCACATCAGGGTACGAAAATGGCGCATACTGAGGGCCGGTGGAGACCGCGATCTGATGTAAAATCTACCCCTGGTGAGTAGTTGCTCGGCGAGATGGGGTATCGAACCGCGGAGATTTGAGATAATAAGGTTGCGTTCAAGGTTTAGGTCGGGAGCGGGAGGATAGTTGAGTGCGCATAGCATTGCTGGAAGACGACGCCGATCAGGCGGAACTCATGCAGTTGTGGCTGGAGGAAGCCGGCCACACATGTTCGCATTTCAATACGAGTCGATCTTTTCTCAAGGATCAACGACGCGACACCTACGACCTGCTGATTCTCGATTGGGAACTTCCGGACATTGATGGGCTGGAGGTATTGAAGCGGGTGCGTCGTGCCCAGGATTGGCCAATCCCCATTTTGTTCGCCACCCAGCGGGGACAGGAACAGCACATCGTCGAAGCGCTAGAGTCGGGGGCCGATGACTACATGGCCAAGCCGATCCACCGGCATGAGATGCTCGCCCGTGTGAACGCGGTGACGCGTCGCGCCAGAGAGGACTATGGCGACGGCGGGGAAGTGCTCGGTTTCGAGCCCTATGAAATCGATTTGCAAAACCGCGTGGTAAAGATGAACGGGGACGAAATCAAGCTCAGCAATAAAGAGTACGAGTTGCTGGTGTTTTTGTTCAGGAACATCGATCATGTGGTATCTCGGAGTCATTTACTGGAAAGCGTATGGGGTACCAGTCCCGAAGTAAATACGCGCACGATCGATACCCACATGAGTCGAATAAGGAATAAACTGTCGCTCAACCCGGAAAACGGATGGCGCCTGACCTCCATCTATCAACACGGATACCGGCTGGAGAGATTGGTAAGCAACGCATGACAGGGTGGCGCGCCAAAATTCGAATTTCTCTGTTGATGCTGCTCTCAACCACCGGGCTGTTCGCACCTGCGTGTTTTGGTCAGGACTGGATTTATTCCACCCGGCCAGGGGATACCATCTGGGACCTGATACGTGGAGGCCCTGCGCAAATACAATAACGTCGAAGCACCAACGCGGTTAAAACCTGGGACCCAATTGCGCTTTCCAGTGCGCTGGTTGAAGGTTCAACCTGCCTTCGCCACGGTCGCCGGAGTTGCCGGAGCGGCCTGGCTGATAAAGAGCGGCGCTTCGGAGGCGGTACCACTGGTTGTTGGGGCACGCCTGGAAATCGGCGACGCGGTGGAGACGGAGGAGCGTGGCAGCGTCGTGGTGGAGTTCGCCGACAAGTCGAGCCTGGTAGTTCGCGGCGATACGCGCATAGAGATGGACCGGCTCAGCACTTACGGCGACACCGGAATGGTCGATACCGGTATCAGGCTCCAGCGCGGCCGCGCGAATGTCCGCGCCACGCCTTCGAAAGGACCGGGCACCCGCTTTCGTATTCACACCCCGGCAGCGGTGTCGACGGTGCGGGGCACCCGTTTTCGCGCCGCCGTGGATGCGGATGGTTCGACCGCCCGCACCGAGGTTACGGAAGGCGTTGTCAACGTCAACAAGGATCAACGAACCCGCCGGGTTCCCGAAAATTTTGGTGTTGTCGCAAAAGCCGGGGAACCCCTCGACCCACCGGTGAAACTGCTGCCTGGAGCCGATGTGTCCGCTCTGCCTGCGTTGATCGAGCGCGTACCCGTCAAACTCGACTGGAACGACATCGAAGGCGCGGAAACGTACCGGCTGCAGGTGGCGGAGTCGGACGACTTCGACGCGCTGCTGGTCGACCGTACCGTCACGGGATCGGCGGCCGCATTCGATATGAAGACCGATGGTGAATATATTCTGCTATTGCGCGGTATCGACGCCGACAAGCTCGAAGGCATCGACGCCTACCACCGCTTCGCGCTGAACGCGTATCCGGCGCCGCCCATTACGATCAAACCCGTTCCGGGCGAGATCGTGCGGGTTGCCCAGCCCGAGTTCCAATGGACCGAACCGCAGAACGTTCGATCCTATCTTTTCCAGCTGGCGCGCGATGCCGAATTCTCCGCCCCGGTCGTCGATACGGAAATTACCCGGGGCGCCACCTACGCACCCGGGGGACCCTTGGACGAGGGACAGTACTTCTGGCGGCTGGCCACCCGGGACAAAAATGGCGAGGTCGGACCATTTGGAGATGTCGTGACGTTTACGTACGCGGAACCGCAGCCGGCGCCCGACCTTTCGGAAACACCCCCTTCGATATCCAAGGAAGAGCTCTCGATTCGCTGGTCGGAGGGGCTGAAAGGCAGCACCTACCGCGTTCAGCTGGCACGAGGCAGGGGGTTCAAAAAGATCATCGTCGATGAAATAGTAGGTGAACCGACATTTTCCCTGCCGAAACCGAAGAGCGGACGCTACAGCGTAAGAATAGCCACCATCGAACCAAACGGGTTCGAGGGTGGCTTCAGCGAACCCCAGACGATAAAGATCCCTCATGAAGGCAAATGGTGGATGCCTCTCGCTGCCTTTGTACTAGCCGTCCTGATACTGTAATCGGACCCTGAGTGGTTGCGCATTCCTGAACGCTTTCTAATTCTGATCGTTGCCGTAGATGAGCAAAGTCTGCACGAACTGGGGCGCTGGCCCTGGTCCCGTTCCGTGCACGCGCAACTGATCGAGAAGCTCAACGCCGCGGGCGCCCGAGTCGTCGGCCTGGATATACTGTTTTCTGAAGCCGCGGACGGTGATCCGGACGGCGATCGAGACCTGATCGATGCCGTGGCGGAAAGCGCCCGTGTCGTACTGCCGGTTGCGAATACGGAACGCCGGCTCGGCGGGCAGCTTGTCGAAGTCCTCCCGTTCAGCGAGTTGTCCGACGCTGCCGCCGCCATCGGCCACGTGGATCGCCAGCTGGACCCGGACGCAATCGTGCGCAGTACCTACCTGAAAGGGGGGCTGCAGTCCCCGCGGTGGCCAAGTTTCGCGCTGGCCATGTTGGCCGTGGCTTATCCGGAGAGAAGTCCTCACCTGGCGGGATTGCGCGTACCGCCGTCAGGTGGAGTATCACCGATGGTGTGGATCAGGGACTACCAGATCTGGATCCCGTTCGCGGGCCCGCCGGGGACCGTACCGCGGGTGTCCTATGTGGATGTAATAAAAAATCGGCTGCGCCCGGAAATGTTTTCCGGCGCCATGGTGGTCGTCGGCGCCACCGCGGTGGGGCTGGGAGATTTGTTGCCGACGCCTGTATCCGGTCACGGACAGCCCATGCCCGGCGTGGAGATCGTGGCCAACGAGCTGGACGTCCTG
>CAMYOI010000785.1 GCA_947259955.1 uncultured Gammaproteobacteria bacterium | reverse complement strand
TGAGGCATGGCGAAGAATTCGGGATAAAAAGCACTACAAGGGAGTTTTATCGGATAGACAATGAAGAAGTTATATCCAGCTATACCTCTCATGACTACATGGGAGGGCCATTGGCTTGGTTACTCCAGCCCTGGGGACGGAGGCATTGTCCCGAATATGGCGACGAATGGTATAACCTGACGTATAAAGAACTCCCCTTAATTACCTTCGGACTGGAAACTGTTGACTGAACATCTGTCGAACGGTGGGGATCATTCACTAAGTCGCAAAGAGCGATGGATATTCTCAGTGGTTTTGCCCATTTGTGCCTTGGCAGTTTGCTATTTTTTAGTACTGGCTACGGCTGATGGTGCGTCGATTGGCTTTCGGGCTATCGGTGCGATGATCGCCTTTCCGATTGTTGTCCTCATAACGTTCGCCGCAAACTTTGTCATAGCATTTCCATTGGCTAAATCGCGGGCTTCTGCGTTCGCATTTGGTATGATCGTGCCGATTCTCAGTGTTGTAATTGTGTACGTGTATCTATGGCAGTCTTGGAGACAGTATCCAGATATAGGTTGATTTTGAACATATTCCCGTATCGTTTCTTCATTCACATTACCCATCGACTCGACAAAATATCTTTGAGTCCACAATTTTCCGCCCCAAAAGTACTACCGCTTTATCTGTGGAAATCCATGGAATATTTCCCTCGCCGATATACTCTTGACGATCCTCTTGATCTCATCGGGCGCCCTACTCGGCTTGCCTCTGACCACCCGATGAATATGCTATTTCCGGTATCTCCAGCTCCACTATCTCAATATCGTAGTCGAAACCAATCTTCTCAATTGTCCCCTTCAGCGTCTCCCGATACGGTTCGCTGAACACCTTATGTCGATATTCCGGTATCCAGACAAAGTGGTACATCAACCGATACACATGATGCGAATGTCTCTGAAATACTCTTTGCAGACATTTTGACGATTTGGAATTTTGCTCGCTTACGATCCGGAGTGGGCTCTCTCAAAATGAACACTACTCATCTAGGCTCTAATTCCAACTCTAATTACCTTGAACCTAGGGTGGAGCTAACAATCTTTAACGTTGATCTGCTGACCCAAGTGCAAGGAGAAAATACAGGCTAAAGAGATCAGGCTAACAGCGCTCGCCAACGCCATAGCGAACCCCATGCGGTGAAAACACGGCCGTAAATTCTTGCCGAGGCACGTGGCCCGAACCGATCAGACACGGCGACCGGGTAGACTGCAATCAACGCGCCATAAGATCCGCCCACAACTACTATTGCGCCCATCACCATGGCAACGCCCGGTGATAGCGACAGAAAGATTAAGCCACCGGTGCTCAACAAGGGCAGCAGCTTCAGAAGAGTGGCAAGTTGCACCCTATCTGCAAGCCACCCAGCTGCCAGACCGCCTGCCATGTTGGCTAAAGCGATCAGGACGGGCCCCGCTGTGATTAATGCGACATCGCCGCCTGCGCTTGAAACGATTCCAGTTGCATGGGCGATCGCCATAAGGCCGGCCATAGATCCAGCCCCATAGCCCAGCCAAAGAAGCCTTTGCGTACGTCCTGTTCCTCTGACTGCACTGTCAACGTTACCCTTTCCCTCGCCGCGATACCGTACCTGCCCTAGACGCATCATCAGAGCAGAAAATAGCCCGGTGACGACAAGTGCACCCGCCAATAAGTTCATCGCCAAAGCGATACCGTTGGAGCTAACACTGACTTTGAAAATGATCGCAAAGACGGTAGCGCCGAGGGCGTAGAAGGCCGTAACCACACCCATTGCTACGCCCTTCCTTTCGGGCAAAGCTTGGGCCGATATCTGCAAGGCGAAACCGTATCCAAAGCCATTAGCCGCACCAAACAACAGACTGTATCCGATCCATACTGTAGGAAGTGTCGTGGCAATCCCGGCCAGATAAGCGCCACCAGCCGCGACTAGGCAAATTAACAAAGAAAGCATCGCGGCTCCCATCTTCCCGAAAACGAGATGCCCGAGTAACACGCTAGCGGTCAACGCCACCAATGCGAAGGAGTAGATTAAGCTGACCTCGGCCCGGGAAGCCGACAAAAGAGATTCCCATGGCTGTAAGAAGACCGAAAAGGCGTGGATTGACCCCAGCACGAATGTCATGGAAATACAGGCGAGGAAGGTAAGGAGGGGACGTCGCATGGAAGCTTACGCTTGTTCATTTATCCACGGTGAATGGGTGGAGGCCACTGAATTTAAACTCAAGTTTGGCACCAAGTAGCAGATTACCTTGTATACATCTAGCGAGAAAACAGTAAGCACAGGGATATTTTGAAAAGATCCGTAAAAGATTAAACTCAGCCGATATGGACGAATCCGGCAGATCATGTATGTTTTGTCAATGACCGCAATGGCACTTACACCGGAACGTCGTTTCTGCGAAACGGCACGTGAAAATACTGCAATGCATCACACTGAAACCGGCCAGGACTGTGTTACGTGTCGGTGCACTTGATCTTCCGCACAATACTCGTTGCTGCCGTACGCTAAAGTGGGAAAGTCGGGGTCAATTGCTCCACTGCAATAGGCGGGAACCGGCCATGAAGAGACGGTCGCCAGATTCAATTGACCGGCAGGTTTATACTCGATCAATTCACAACGCAAAAACCTCGGAAGTAAGCGTGGCAAACAGATCGAGCCGCGGCTTTCTGAGAAGCGTCAGGTTGAGGTTCACGTCGACATGGTGATCGCCAAGGATTCGTTAGTATACAGTCCTGAGGACGTCGTGGGAGGGCAGCCGTGCCGTCAGAACTCCCAGATCAACGGCACCAGCCCTACGGTCACTAAGCCTACCAGCAGGGTCAGGGGTACGCCGATGCGCACGAAATCCCCAAACCGGTAACCACCCACGTTGTATACCATCAGATTGGTCTGATAGCCGATGGGCGTAGCGAAACTGGCTGACGCAGCCACCATGATGGTG
>CAMYOI010000784.1 GCA_947259955.1 uncultured Gammaproteobacteria bacterium | reverse complement strand
CCGGAGCAGGTGGTACAGATGCTGAACGAATATTTTCCTGCCGTAATAGAACCACTGACTCGCTACGGCGGCGTGGTCAATCAGTTCCAGGGAGACGCGATGCTGGTGACATTCAATATTCCGGTCGATGACCCGGACCACGCTGATAACGCCGTCAAGGCCGGATTGGAAATTCTGGAAGTTATGAAGGAGGCGTCGTTCGCCGGGATTACGCTACGAACCCGAATTGGAATCAACACCGGTGAGGTCATTGCAGGCAACATAGGCGCCGGCGACCGGATCAACTATACCGTGCACGGTGACGCCGTTAATTTAGCCGCACGACTTGAGCAGTTGAACAAGGAACATGGTACTTTGATGATCGTATCCGAGTCGACCGTAGAGTTGCTGACCGATAAATATCCGATCGAACCACTTGGCGAAGTGCAGATCCGGGGCAAATCTCGACCGGTGGGTATATTCAAGGCTCAATCGTAATGTTTACGCAGTCGCTGCCCCAGGCGATCGGAAGTGGACATATTGTGCAGCGCAATGAAAGACCAATAGAGACAAACGCTGATCTCGCAATAGTTATTTACTGAACCACTACCCACGAATCCCTCAAAGGCGTACAGTTTGTCTAGAATAGTAAGAGGAATCATCAAAAAACCTGGGAGACTCCGGAATGAAGCGTATTTTTGCGGCAAGTCTGATGATTGGTGCGATGCTGTTGACCAATATCGCGTGCAGCGCCGAGTCTCTATTTGATAGCGCCGAAGTTGTCGAGTTTGAAAGTTCCGCTTTCACTTACCCACTAAGCCCCTTTAAGGTTAAAAGGGCGAAGAAACTCGGAATTGAATTCGAAAGCGAAACGGAGCCCAGTGTCCCACTAACCGGGTATCTCGCAAAGCCCACAGGCGAAGGACGCTTTCCTGCCGTAATACTTCTCCATACCTGCGCCGGAATCTCTGATCATGAAGAATCATGGTCCGACAGGCTGGTTTCCTGGGGCTATGTGGTTCTGACCGTAGACTCACTGACACCCCGCGGCGACAAGTACATATGCGATGGTTCAATGAGGACGATAACGCCCTGGGTTCGGGCTCTGGATGCTCATGGCGCGAGGGGATATTTGTCTACTCGTCCGTTCGTCGACCCGAACCGTGTCGCGGTGATGGGGTTGTCACATGGAGGAATGGCCACTCTGGAGGCTATCAGGCAATCAACTTTCACCGGTCTCGCAACAACACCATTTCAAGCTGCGGTTGTTTTTTATCCGTTGTGTAGCCACCCCGAGCCAATTGATACGGCTACCTTGATACTGATTGGTGGCGAGGACAACTGGACCCCACCGGATCTATGTAGAGAATACCTGAGTAATCTACAACCTCCGCACGAGGTGGTATTGGAAGTGTTCCCCGGGGCCCACCATGCATTCGATCATCCAGGCATCGATATGGTCGAACTCGGACACACTGTTCGTTCGAATCCGGAGGCTACAGCACAAGCCGTCCGAATGACTCGTGAGTTTCTGAGCAAACGAATGTAGTTTGGCTGTTTCGGGTCGATCGCAGTTTATCTAACGAAAGCAAATGTCGGCTCAGTATCAACTGTGCTCCGCAAAAACCCTATCCGGCCCAATTCCTGTACCGCCTTGGCAATTGGGAAAAGTTATGGCAAATCTGGTGGTTAGAAACCTTGATCAACGCGTTGTCGATGCGCTCAAACAACGGGCGGCACGGCATGGTCGAAGTGCCGAGGCCGAGCATCGCGCCTTACTCAATGAACTGTTAATACGGCCGAAGGGAAAGAGCTTCGCAGAAGTACTCGCCACGATGCCTAATGTCGGCCACGATGAGGATTTCGAACGGGTAGAGGATGAGTACGGAAGCGAGCATGTATTTGGTTGATACAAACGTCATCAGTGAGGCACGTAAAAAGTCGAAAGCGAATAAAGGTGTTCGGGCATTCTTCGAAGAAACCATTTTGGACAAGAACCGCGTCTTTATCTCGGTTGTGACCGTCGGTGAATTGCGGCGTGGCGTAGAATCGATCCGTTACCGCGGTGATGCACGCCAAGCCAATCAATTGGGGAAGTGGCTACAGGTTTTACTGGTTGAGTATCAGGACCATATACTCGATATCAATCAGGATATTGCGCAGGTTTGGGGCCGGCTCCGGGTACCGCATCCGGAAAACGCATTGGATAAGCTGATCGCCGCAACCGCTCTGATTTATGACTTGACTGTCGTTACTCGCAACCACAAGGATTTCGCAAGAACGGGGGTAAATATGTTGAATCCGTTTACAACTTAGCCGGTGTTGCCAAGTTTAGAAGTGTGGACAAACGGCAAATGCCCATCCGACATTTATCCGACATCAGTGCTGCATTGTTATGCTCAGTACTGCAAATGGGGCAACGAGCGCCGTATTCAGGCGTTTAAAAACAATAATTTACAATAACGTTCCTGGCTACGAACCAGGGGGTCGGCGGTTCGAATCCGTCCGGGCGCGCCATTTCAGTATATAAATCAACTAGTTAGAGCAGCCGTTTTTAATGATTTTTTTCGGGCTGTCCAATAGATTCCAATTTGTCCAATAGATTCAGGTTTTCCCACCTTTTTTGAGGGGCTGAACTCGCACAGGTTTGCGTCGATACACACGTTGCGTAATGGCGGTGTCGGCGTGCCCAAGTCGCTCTGAGGCTTCGACCAAGCTGCCAGAATCACTTGCCACCTTGGCACGTAAATCCCGTTCCTGGAAACGTTCAGTTATGTTGGTTTCGCCCATGACCTTATCCATGAACCGCTGCAACAAACTATCGAATCCATTACATCGCCCGTCGCGATCGACATAAGATTTGCCTTGTCGTGTGACGAACAACGGTGCGTCACCGATGCGCCTCGGAGGTATTCGTAGAATGTCATCGAGCAATGCACGTGCGTATTCCGGCCCATGCTGAACACCTATTCCGATTGGAGTTGAACACGGATTCCGGCGGAAGCTGAACGCGGATTCCGTTTGATGCTGAACATTTTC
>CAMYOI010000783.1 GCA_947259955.1 uncultured Gammaproteobacteria bacterium | reverse complement strand
TTCCAGTTCTCGGTCAACTGAAACGGCATAACCGGCTGAATTAGAGTCGTATTCTGAACCAGGTCGCTCTTCCCCAGACTGTCCACAAGGTCGCCCTTGAACCAGGTAGTGTCATTTTGGACAAACATAATCCACAGGGAAGACAGAGGGTTGTTCAGCGCTTCGGCAACTGCAGCCTGCTCCGCGGCAGCTGCATCCGAATCCTCAGGTGGCCCGCTTTCAGCCTGCTCAGGGTCAGCAGTGGCAGGCAGCGAAAACAATGCCACCAGTAAACATATCGATATTCTTTTCATTGGTCTAAGCCTCTTAAACACAGTTACGAATAGCGCGGTTATTCATGTGGTTTCTCTCACACAGGTCTATGGGGTACTGACCCGGCCAGAGGTTTTAGTAATTGCGCATTCATTACGTATTCCCCTTAGTAGAAGTACCTGATAACTACCAATCTCGCTTTGTTTGACTATGTCAAAACGCAGGCAACTTATATGATTAAAGAGTAATGGCCATCAACGCTTCCATGCCTTCCGGGGCTTCTGGAGAAAAGTAAATATCCATCGAGCCGTCGGCATTGGTTTTAATGCCTTCATCCTGACTGCCCTTGGTTGGGAACTGCTGATCGGTCTGCAGCTGGGAACGGGTCTGCGTGTCATACATGGTGATGGCCCAGAAATCCTTGGCTGGCGGATTCGGTGGGATGTGCAGTTTGTAGGTTTTGGAGCCATCCAGGGCGTTGCCGTTGGAATCGAGCATGCCCATGGAGTAGTCGGAGCCTTTTCCAGCAACCGTCATGGCCATTGCTGGAGACACGCAGATGTAGCCGAAGTGGAAAAGAACGCGCGGATCGAGACGATAAGCGCCGTTGCGGGTGAAGGTGGTGTCTTTGTCGGCATAGGCCGTCACCCAAGCTTCACTATCCTTGAAGGTCAGGTTGCCGGGGTCACGCGGGAAATAGCTGATCGCGCGGGCAGCCGCATTGGCAATCTCAGCCGCATCGGTCAAAACCTTCTTCATCCGTGAACCTGGATTAAAGGGCTTGCCTTTTTCAATACCGATAGCGGCCATCATGCCTTTTGCTTCCGGCCCGAGATAGTCATCCGGCTCAGTCTGAATCAGCGCATGCAGTTTCTCAAAAGCACTGTAGTCATTGGGCAGGATCACGTGCATTTCCTTGCCGGACACGTTGACGAACTCCGTCGCCGGCGGGTTTTGCACGGTGGACAACGGGTAAACCTTCAGCGTGTCCCGGATGTTCTTTGAAGCGGCCGGGATCGCCTTCTCGATCGGCAGGCTCTTATCAAGATAACCGCGCATGAAGACCCATACACCGCTGGTTTTGGACTGGACTTCGAAGTAGCCCTTGGGGATATCACCTTTGTATCCTGGAGGCAGGACGAGGTACTTGCCGCCTTTGCCCTTGTCAGGGCCCGCGACGCCGAGGTCAACCATGTACTTGAAAGCCATATCGTCCAAAATGCCCAGCATGCCAGGCGGCAGGTCTATGACAGTCGGACCGTCCTTGAGAAGGTCCAGAAAGCCGACGGCATACATGGTGGAGGTGTTGCCGGTCAGCAGAACCGTCGTGGAATCCATCAGGCTATCCCAGATGCAGATCTCATTGCTGGCAACACAGCCAGCCGCGGCCTGCCCCTCTCTCAATGCGTTGACAGACAGGGCGGGAATCGAGTTGAGATAGACGTTGACGGCCCGCGAGCGATCGAGATAGTCGTACACCGTTTCGACAGTCTCCGCAGTCGGCACGCCGTCAAAGTACTTGAGGGTGCCGATGGAGGTCTCTACCTGGTCCGGGGCCGTAAATGCCGCCGGTATGTCCGTGGTCATTTTCATCTTCGGCGGTTGGGCGGCAATGGCTGTTGCCATGCTGCCAGCCATCACCCCGAGAGCGACCAGGGTGGTTAATACTTTGGTCTTCATCGATATGTCTCCTAATTTTTTTGACTAGGCGAGCTCTAATCCGCCCCGCCGCTCATTTGTTTTAAACAAATTACTTCAGCAGTTCAAAATCACCGGGTTTCCAGGTTTTATCAAACCAGGGTTGTAGCGGGCTGTATAACCTCAACAATACGTGGAATCCCTTGTTTGGCATGGTCTGCACCCAATTACCCTCTTTTCCCTTAGGTGGTTTAGACGCGAAGTAAATCGTGTATGAACCATCTGCATTGGCTTTTAGGTCTTTCGCCATACTGTCTATACCGCCGGATTTTTGATCTGTTTCCAGAATAGAGCGGGTGTGAACGTCATAAACCATAAATGACCAGAAGGCTTTCGCCGGAACCGGGCCAGGAAGCGTCACCGAATA
>CAMYOI010000782.1:1840-3157 GCA_947259955.1 uncultured Gammaproteobacteria bacterium | reverse complement strand
CACTGGAACGGGTGACCGAGCAGGTTGGAGACACGTAGAAGTCGGTGTAGCGCACTCCCTGTTGGGCCAACTGGTCCAACACAGGCGTCTTGATTTCTCCCCCATAACTTCCCAGATCCGAGTAACCCAGGTCATCGGCAACGATAAGAAGAAAATTGGGCGGCTTGCCCTCGGTCTTCGGCGTATCCGCGGCGTCTGTCTGCGATGCACCTAGACCCAATGTCAGCGTAAGCATCGCTGCAAAAAGAGGTGGCCCCAAAGAGTTCTTTCGTTCAAAATTCATGTTGTCTTCTCCCTCTCATCGCATGTTTGTTTGGGGATGTATAGAGTCCAGCGGAAATTGGTTGTCGGTCCGGTTAATCATTGCATCCACTTGAATAGCGCTGCCGGCACTGCCGGAATCACCGTGAAGCGGTAGGTCCATTTTGAACCGACGATTTCGTCAGGCCGGATCGCAGAGTAGTGCACCTCTGCACCAAAGCGCACAGGCACTTTGCCGATGTTTATGGTTTTGTTAATGCCCATACCAATCGGTACAGTCCACCTGTTGTCACTGTCCTGTTCCCAGTTGGCGGTGATGGTGGGGCCCGCGCCGATGGAAGTCGTCGGATTGAGGGCGTAGTAATGGAAGTATTGGATGTTGGTCAAGTTGACGTCGGCACGCTTGTCATCGCCCGCAAAAGATTTGTAATGTTGAAGCAAGCCAGCAAGCACCCACTTCGGTCCCAGGTAGGCGTACAGCGCAGACGGACCAGCCGACCATTTACCTGTACCCAGGACGTCCTCCTGCGCGGTCGGAGCCGCTATATCGGCACCCACGCCCCAAACGGAGGTTGCACCACCGGTGTGTTTTATTCCCTTCTTGGGAGAGAAAAATCCAACGTAAAACATATCGCCGAAACCCGTGGTACGTCCCGAAAAAAGATCGATAGGGAGCAGCCCGGAGGAGTCCGGTGGCGGAAGGATTGTTCCCTGAGAATTTCCGACGGGAGTGCTTAAGAAGGCCTCGTCGATCTTGTTCTGGTCAAACGGCATACTCGGTACTGTGAAGACCACGCGGCTAATGAGATTCCAGTCTTCATTGATACTCTTGGGAAACTGCAGAATCCCCGTGTAGTTGGACTGATGGGAAGTCCTGTCAGCGGTCGGATTCTCCATTTGGATGTAGTCGAACTGGTTCAAGAACATCGCTACGTTACCGACGGGGTTGTCCATCAGCCTCTTCATCTGCGCCGTGGTCGGCTGACAGCCCGCCCTGAGCACCTCGCCGATATCCGCGTTGAGGTCCTGGACGAACTCTAGGCACTTCTCCGACGG
>CAMYOI010000782.1:0-1814 GCA_947259955.1 uncultured Gammaproteobacteria bacterium | reverse complement strand
TCTGTGCCAACAGCTGAGGCAACTCGCCGAGATGTGGGAGGTTGCTGCGAGGCACAGCGGATTCCGAAGCCGGGTCCCACGCACCGGCGACAGACTGCCCGCCCAGTATTGTTTGGTCGGCGCTAACAGTGCCGGCGCTCAGGACACCGGCGAATATCAGCGACAGGACTCTAGCGTTCATCATTTCTTGTTTAAGTCTCTGCGTCACTCTCCGCTCCTCTCGTTTTTTCATCCTGAATGAGTAACTGAATGAAAGTCGACGCTCCGCGAATATGTACGCCTTTTTCACGTAACGTTCGGATGACCTCCACGCCCGCGTTGTCAGTAAAGATCAGTTTCGACAAGTCCAAAACAAAGGACCCCTTAATAGGATCACAGGTATTTCTGAGCTGCTTAATGACATCGTCGTCAGAGAGACGGCCGGCGAGGCAAACAACCACCTCAGGCCCTTCGGACTTCATATCGATTCGGATCGCCATGGCACAAACCTATTAACAAGACTCGTGCCACATGGCTCTGTATGTATTTAGAATCCCGATAACCTACTGTTTATGAGTAAATAAATCGTTTGGATCAGATGGCTTACCCGGACGCCCACACTTTAGTTGGTCGATATATCGTCACCATGTGGCCAATTTATCGGCCATCTCGGACTATATTTCGGCCAGGCTTAGGTATACTCCCAAACATGAGGAAGCAGACAACCGCGTTCAGCGAGTCCGAGCGCTTTCATCGCTTAGCCGAAAAAATGATGGGGAAACTCGTCGGTGCTCAGGGCGAGGATATCGACGCCGCGGTGAATGAGTGTTTGGGGCAATTGGGAAAGTATTTCGGGGTAGACAGCGTCTCTCTTGGGGGGATTTCAAAGTCGGGGGAGCTCATGCCAGTGCTGCACTTGTGGGGCCAACTACCTCCGAGGGACACAATGCTGGCGGCCAATCCCTCCCCCGGGCCGGAAATGGTGGATCGGTTTAACCGCGATGGCTATCTTATCTACAACGGGCTCGAGGATCTCGATGAACTGCCGCAGTTTCAGGAACATACTCGGCAGATGGGCGCCTTGGCCGGCGTCTTCTGGAAGCACCGCGACTGGGGATCTTGGGTCGAGGGGATGGCGTTTTCCTCGCCGAAACCGAAGACCTGGCCGGATGGTATTGTCGAGCGTATCGGCATCATCGGCGAGATTCTGTTCAACGCCTTGTACCGCAGGCGAATGGAAGCGGAGGCGGAGCGACTCAGACAATTCGAACAAAATGTTGCCGCAACCACCGCAGCGTTTGTTCACTTGCCTCCCGAACGAGTAGATGCCGAGATCGAGAATACCCTGGGACGTATATGCGAGTGTACTAACGCTGATTTGGGCACCCTCCTTCGGTGGGTGGACCCTGAGAAGTTGACGATGAAGGTGAGCCACGAGTGGGATGCCGACTTCGTCAACGGCCCTCACTTCCGCGGTGCCATTCTCGCAAACGAATATCCGTGGCTGGCGGCGCAACTGAAAGACCCAGAACCTCTCCTCATCCGTAGTCTAGACGACTTTCCTCCCGAAGCGGTTGCGGAGCGTGCGATGTGTGAGCGAATTGGAATTCAGTCGATCCTGTGGGCCCCCTTCGCTTCCGCCCAAGGTCTGCAAGGTTATATCGCGTTGAGCACAGTCAACCGACCAGGCGCGTGGCTAGGGGGCGCTGTGTCGCAGCTTGGCCTCGTGGGAAACGTCATCGCCAGCGCCATTGACCGGCAGCGCGCGGACCTTGAACTGCTACAGGCTTACGACGAGATCCGGCAACTCAAGGATCACCTCGAAGCTGAAAACG
>CAMYOI010000781.1 GCA_947259955.1 uncultured Gammaproteobacteria bacterium | reverse complement strand
CTGGCTATTGGTCCGCCGGCGGCCGGCGCCTTCCAGCCAGTGAGTTCTTCATAGCGGGCCTGCGCATAGGCATGCCGCAGACCGTGTAACTTGGATAACCCGGCATTGGCTGTCTGCCGTTCATAGACACGCAATTGCTGGACATAATTGCGATCGCTCGGAATGAGAGCGCCGTTGCCTGCCAACTGGTGCGCCCGCTTCAGCACCTCGCGTTGTGCGTCGGTTCGTACCGGGATATCGCGTTCCTTCCCTCCCTTGGTCCATGTGGACTTCAGCGTGATGTGATCCCCGCGATCCGCAAAAGTTGGGATGAACTTGATCGCCTCCTCCCGGCGTAGACCGAAGGCCTGCTGCAGTTCGAGACTCATTCGCACATACGGATCGCTGATCCTCACCAGATCATGCATACCGACCGACTTTGCCTTTGATGTATTCGTGACAAACTGCCGATCCGGGATCCCGTAGTAGGCGTTGGATCGGGCAACGACGCTCCGCCGGTCCGCCTTCTCTGCCCACCAGCGCAGCACCGCCATCCGATTCTTGATCGTTCCCGCTGCCAGTTCCTGGCGCAACCAGTTCTTGACCAGCGCATCGACATGCTTTTGCTTCAACGAACGGGGCTTCATGCCGCGAAACCCCAAGCCATGCAGTTGGTCCGCGATCATCATCAGGTGGTTCATCCGCTTGGCTTGTGTCGCGTAACTGCCATCCCGGTTGCGGCGGCAGAGTTGTTTGAGTTGGTAGTTCAGATCTCTCACGGTGTTATCTCCAATGGATCAGTGTTAATGGTCACCTGGCAACAGCAGCTGCCGAGGCCCGCTTACGCGATACGACCGGGGGACACCACTCCCCTACGACCTGAATATGCCTGGTCTTAAGGCAACACTGTTTTACCCTTTTGGGTTATGGCCCAGCGTTGGCCAACTTGGCCCGAACGGGCCTTCTTTCAGGGTGGTTTCATAGAACACCTCCATTCAAAGAAGCGGAACAGGTCCGCGGTTTGTAGAAAATGAACGTCAACGGCACCGCCAGGGCGGGCGTCTCGGCTCGACGAGTGAATGCAGGCGGGTGCCTGCGAAGATGAACAGATCCTATGATCTGATCTGATTTGAAGATGGACCCACGGCGGAAGACCGCTGCGCGTCAAAGGATCCGAGTGCGCTCAATCGCCACTGTACACGCAGTGGCCACGGATAAAATCATTCGAGAGCGCCAGTATAAGAACACAAAATCCCGTTGTAACCTGGAAATCCCGTCGCAAACCTGCGCGGTTTACGGGACGGCCGCACTCGTCACTACCCCGCTGCGCTTAGTAGTGACGAGTGCTTCAACCCCCTTCGCGGGTATACATGGGAGAATAACTTGGCGCAGTCTAGCAATGGATGTACTTTGGTCCATACGTACAAAGGAGAAGAGACCGAGCGCCCACTGGCGCCCTGTGCCCGTTGACGAGTGTGGTCGGGGGCTTGCGATTACATCATTGGTGGCGTTATACGACCCCGTTCAAAAGAGTGCACATTTTCGACAGCCCCGCTCCTGCGTACACCTGAATTTCACATCGTAGGAGTATCGTGCCATGAAACGTAAATCGCCCAAGAAAGTATCGCCTCAAAAGGCCAAAGCACGTCTGGGAAAACATTTGGAGCAGATCAACCTGTATGCCGCCGGAATTGACGTGGGCTACTCGTCAATGCCCGGCACGTGAAGAATGTCTCTGGACGCAAGAGCGACGTACTGGACTGCCAATGGTTACAACAGCTGCACACCTATGGACTGCTCGAAGGTGCTTTCCGCCCTCCGGAACAAGTATGCGCCTTGCGTGCGTATCTACGTCAAAGGGACAACCTGATTCGGTATGCCTCCTCTCATATACAGCACATGCAAAAAGCCCTGCGCCAAATGAATCTGTTGCTGGACAATGTGGTTAGCAACATCACTGGAAAGACCGGCATGCTGATCATCCGTGCCATTGTTGCTGGAGAGCGTGATTCTGAAAAGCTCGCCCAACACCGCGATTATAGATGCAAACGCAGCGTAGAGACGATCGCCAAATCCCTCGAAGGCCACTACCGGGACGAGCATCTGTTCTCGCTGTCTCAGGCCGTCGAGTTGTACGACATCTACCAAGAAAAGCTCTGCGCCTGCGATCGCGCCATCGAACAGCAGATCAACACCTTTGATACGCTAGCCGATCCAACAAACCTTCCCCCTGCCAAAAATAAATACAAACAAGGCAATGCGCTGGCCTTCGATGTCCGCACCCAACTCTATCGGATCACCGGCGTGGACTTGACACGCATCGACGGCATCGATGAGACGACCGCCCTGAAGATCCTGTCAGAGACGGGAACGGACATGAGCCGGTGGAAGACCGAGAAGCACTTTGCTTCCTGGCTCGGCCTAAGTCCAGGCAACAAAATCTCCGGCGGCAAGGTCCTCAACACTAAGACTAAACCCTCGGCAAACCGCGCTGCTGCAGCCCTTCGCATGGCCGCCTTTACCCTTGCCAACTCAAAAAGTGCCTTGGGCGCTTTCTATCGCCGACAACGCACCCGATTGGGCGCCCCGAAGGCTATTACAGCAACAGCACATAAACTGGCTCGGCTTATCTACAGTATGCTCGAGCATGGAACCGAATACGTTGACCAAGGACAGAACTACTACGAACAGCAATACCGTGAACGTGTCGTGAAAAATCTTCGAAAAAGAGCCGCGCAGTTTGGCTTTGAGCTGATCTCGAACTCCCCAGCAGAAGATGCGTTCGCAGTCCAAGAAACAGTGAGTTAGATATCAGTTATTCAAAAGAGCGGCACCTTCGGTTCAGGCAAGCCGCGGGTCGTGGC
>CAMYOI010000780.1 GCA_947259955.1 uncultured Gammaproteobacteria bacterium | reverse complement strand
TCCAGCCAGCGGGCAATGAGCTGCAACGCCTGGATAACTTGCTCAGGCATTTGTCCGCCCCCCGTTTTGCACAGACGAATTGTTGGCTTCGTGAAGATCCGATTGCCACGGCCAGCGTCCTTCGGTTTCCAGAGCGAGTGTCCAGCTGAGGATCGTGCGGACCACGACGAGGAACGCCAGCATCGACAATGACAAGAAAGTGGGTTCGGTCGTAATCGTGTCGATTACATCGGCCAGGACGAGGATTTCAAGACCGAGAGTCAGTACCTTCCCGAGTTGGATCTTGAACTGCTGAAAGTCTCGTTCCGGCCCGTACGCACGAAACCACCACGCGTAACGCCCCGCCGAGACGACGAAGCCGATCACGATCACCGCCACCGCGAACAAATTGAGCCCATGGCCGGCGAGTTCGACGTATTCGAGGATTTGTTCAGTCACCACAAGTAGCCCGTCAACGGATTCAATGGACAATCACTGCTATCGTAACCTGTCTTAGGTCAGACACTTCCAAGACGTGCGATGATGGCATCGGCGATTCGGTCTGGATACTCGACAGACGGCCAATGGCCGCAATCGGGGTACTTATACAAGTCGGTCACGGGCCGATTTTGCTTCACCCGGTCGGCCATCGCCACCACGGCGATCGGATCTTGTTCCCCCCAGATCACTGTCATGGGCGCTTTCTTGAATTCAAAGAACGTTCGCGACCAACGGTTGAAGTCTTCCCCACGTTCCTTCAGGTAGTGAACGATCCCGCCAACAATGCGACTGCCATGGTTGATGTAGATCTGGTGTGCCTGACAGGTGATGATCTCTTCGAAATCGTCGCGTGCTCTAGATTCCTTCGAGTAGGTTCCCGGGAAAATGTTGCAGATGTCTTGCCAGGCCATGTCGTCAGGCAGAGCAGTGGAAGGCCCAGCCAGCGTTTGCTTCTGAAAATCCGATGGCTGGACCATGTCCACCAGCGTCGAGCCGTTGAGCAGAATCGCGTGTCGGATCCGGAATGGTGTGCGGCCTTCTTCATACCGGGCCATCAGCTCCAGACCGACAGTCTGCCCCATATCGTGCGCGACCAGCAGGATGGACTTCAGGCCCAGATGAGCTGCCAGCGCATCGAAAATGTCCGCTTGCCGCATCATGGTGAAATTGGATTGGTAGTCACCCTCGAGCGGTTTCTCGCTCAGTCCGAAACCACGTTGATCCATCACGACAACTCGGGCGCTGGACCCAATCCGCTCGGCCACACCCTGAAAGTCCCAGGAGGACCCGGGATATCCATGGACGAAAAAAACCGCATCATCCGATTTGGGCCCCTGATCGTGATACCAGATCTGCCCATCCAGAAGTTCGACGGTCTCGCCCTCACTGCGCCATTGAGCCAGTTTCTCAGGTATCGGTGGTACTGAATGGTCACTCATTTGCATGTTCTCCAATTAGGTCGGGTCTCCGACTACCCGGGCGCGATCACCCCGGCGGCATCCAAGCGGTGACCATAGTAATTCGTAGTTGTCCGCCATGAATTGACGGATCGGTGCCACAACTGAACGCGCCAGCAGTGGCACCCGTTAGATCAACTTTGGCAGAATACTATTCTCCTCCGGGGCTGCTGGGCCAACGCAGCGGCCTCGCCATGAGGGGCTCTCGCAGGCGCCAGAAGAACTGGTTGAATCGATCCTGTCCGAAGAACGGCTCACCGTTGAAGGACATGGTCGGCACACCGCCCTGTCTGGTCATCTGAAACTCGTCCTGGTGCTTATCCCAGACCGCGTCGTATTTCTCTGGGTTCGTTTGGATGTCCTTGATGGTAGCGTCGTAATCAATACCAATGCCATCGACGGCCCCTTTGACGTGCAAAGGCCATTCGCCAATCGGCGCCCTGGCACCCCAGATCAACGGAGATACGGCGAGACAGTATTCCATTGTCTTGCCCTCCAGGTCGGCCGCGGCGGCGAGCCTGACCAGCCAGCTGATGTACGGCTCCGCCTTCATCGGCGCCACTGCCTGGCTCGCCCCAGGCGGCCAGGTGTCATTCACGATCGGATCCGGGTTGGCATACCGGAAAGGAATTCCCTCGTAAAGACCGGTGCGAGGCGCATCCATGATGGAGTACCAGTAGTAGTACCAGCGTCCAGCCAGCTCGGACCCCCCGCCGGATCCGGCGGAGTCGGACGTCCGCACGGCGATCGGAAAGATCACCTTGATGTTGACGTTGACGTTGTAATTCGAATGGAGGTACGCCAGACGAAACAGCGCGAGGTAGCTGTAGGGACTGCGCATCGAGTAGAAGACATCGACCTCCAGCGGATTGTCCTCACTGACGATTTCCCGGTTGGGAACTGGCGCTTCCTTTGCGGGTTTGTGATGCGCGTTTTGGCAGTGTGTCCAGGTCCAGTTGTCCTTCGGATGATCGAAGGTCGTTACCGGCGGGACCGGTGGCATCTCGGGCACCGCAGCGAGCGCCTCCGGCGTCACGTAGGTGGCGTCATAATTATCCCACCAGTTTTCTGCCGGGGCTGCGTTCGGGGTTCGTGAATCGGGTTCTAATGCCATGGTTTGTCCTTCGTTTTTTAAGTGTCAATGTCAGTAAAAGCGCGATCGTATCTCTTGGGGGTAACCGTTTCCCGTTTAGAGTCTTTCAATAATCGCCTTGGCGACTCGTTCCGGGACTTCGATTGGCGGCCAGTGGGATACGTCCGGCCATTTGTGCAGATCCGCAGACGGGTTGAGCTTTTTCATCCGATCCGCCATCGCTACGACGCCGTTCGGATCCTGAACGCCCCAGAAGATGCTCGTCGGGGCAGAAAGCTTGGTCAGTCCGTCGATCCAACGCTGCAGGTTGTCTTTTCGCTCCTGCTGATAACGCATCAGCCGCGGCATCAGACGGCTCCCGTGATGTTCATCGATCTGGGCGAGCATCACGTCCAGAAGTCCCTGGTTGGGCTGGTGCTCCTTGGAGAAACTGGATTGGAGTAAGTCGACAAACTTCTCATCGGGGATATCTTCCTCCAGGACCCGGTCTGGCGCTGCAAGCATTTGCTCCTGCAAAGGCATGAAGTGCACCATGTCGACCATCGTCGACCCGTTCAGGATGATTGCGTGCTTGATCTTGAAGGGAAGCTTGCCCTCCTCGTGGCGTGCCATGATTTCCGCGCCCACGGTCTGACCCATGTCGTGGATACAGAGAACCACTTCTTTAAGACCTTCACTCTCTGCCACAGCGACCGCCCGGTCGGCCTGCTTGAACATCGAGTAATGGGTCTCAAACGTGCCATCGGTTGGCTTATCACTTTGACCAAAGCCCAGAAAATCGGAAATCACGACACGCGTGTGCAGCGCGACGCGCGGTACCACGTTCTTCCAGTCGATGGACGAGGCGGGATAACCGTGCGTTATCAGGACGCCATGGCCTTCGTACTTTGGAGTTCCCGATGCATGGACAAAGATATTGTGTCCGTCGATTTCCTGGAAATGGCCTTCATCACGCCATATTTGCAAA
>CAMYOI010000779.1 GCA_947259955.1 uncultured Gammaproteobacteria bacterium | reverse complement strand
TAACGCTATTCATCATCGAGGGACCATGGACCTCAAGATATTGATGACCGTTTTACAACCGTATTCGTGGCCGAACTGGGTGACAAGACGCAGCTTGCGATCATGTTGTTCGCCGTTTGCTGTCCGGTGCAGCGCAGCAAATATTCGCTCCAACCTTCAAATCGACCGGCAGTTAAAAGTTTTATTGCGGACTGGCAAAATTCGAGTGTCTACATCAGACTACTACGAGAACGTACTGGCGCTTACGGCCAATAGTAGCCTTATGGAGTCTAACCCGATTCGACTGATTTCTTCTCAATCAGTCGGACTACCAGGTACAACGTTCCGCACAGACCGGCCCCGTAGATCAGAACGGTAGACAACAGCGAGTCGAACTCGTACGCGGCATGTCTGGAAAAAGCGATGTGCGACAATGCGTGCGCGACCAGGAACCAACTTGCAATATCCCTCCACATCGAGCGAGTTTTCAGGTTGAGACTTGCAATACAGGCTATAACAATTACGAAAATTGGGATGTGAGCGACAACAAAAGTCAATTCACCGACTGAATCCGTCAAGCTTCGGACCAGAGGCAGGACCCGCCATTCATGATTCGGCATCGCATCTAGTTCATGTGTGAATAGCAGGGCCAGGCCCAAGTAGAACGCGGTACTTTTCATTCAGGCGTCCGACTCTTGTGAACGGCCGTTGTCGTGTCCTCAATGCGACACCCGAAAACTGAGCCTGCGTGAATCATCGAATATACTGGAACACTCGCGGATCTATGCTTCCCGCACAAAGGACCCCGCCCCACATGGCACCTGGTACACCGGGCGAGGCGACATCTTGACCTGCAAGATACAGGCCCTTGATGGGGGTACCCATACGCAATGCGTCAGACAGCATTCTGTCAGGCGTTACGTCGCGGCCATAAAACGCACCCTCCGTATGGCCCGTGATCGTTACCGTCGAGAGCGGCGTGGCAAGCTCTCGAAATACAACCAGCTTCAACCTCTTTCTTGAATTTCACGTATTCTTCACCGCGCTCCGCGCGTGGCACATCTGCCCAACGCGCAACAGTAGACCAGTCAGTCCAGACCATTATCTCGCCGGAATGATGCTGCTGCGGCCCCGGGACATGATTTGGGTCCTTTAGTGATGCAAAAGAAACAAACATGCCAGGCGGACTGCCACTCGGTGCTTCGTTCCAGACCGCATCTATTTCTCCCTCGGGATAGATCCAGTGATTCGCCTTTGTAGCACCCGCGGCTTCTATGTCCCCTTCGAAGCCGAGATACACTGAGAAATGGCTGATGCCCGACCGGAATGATCGTATTTCATCGATCCAGTCGTCTTCGCCAAGGTCTTCCGGCAACAACTGGTCAACCGTCTCGCGCGCTCCAATACTCGAAACGACAACGTCAGCGTCAATGTCATCACCGTCCACAGTGCGTACACCGACGACGAGACCATCATCGACGAGCACGGAACCCACTTTAACGCCCGCCCGGGCTTCCCCACCCGCCTGCCTGATGACGGGAAGTATGTGGTTGGCGATCTCCGACGAACCACCCACCGGATACCAGGCACCGCATTCAAGATACGAAAAGGAAACCAGGGCGTGCACGGCGAAACTTGCCTTGCTGGGCCGGCCACCATGATCGCCCCATTGGGCAAAGAACACCGCCGTCAGCTCGGGGTTATCCGTGATATCCGCTGCGACTTCGGCTGTTGTGCGTCCGCACCATTGCTTGATTGCGCTGTTCTTCCACCACGCCATGAATGCGCCCACCGGCTGGGGCATGGCCCGCGACTGAAGCACGGAGATGGCAGCTTCCTTACCTTTGTGGATGGCATCAAACCAGGCATCGATGGCCTCGCCCTCTTCAGGAAATCGCTCTTTCAGATCAAGTGCCTGTGCTTCAAACGGCCGCGAGAGAAGCAGTGGTTCAGTGTCACCTATGTGGAGCACATCATAGATTGCCCCCATTGACACAAGCTCGATAGGGGTGTCACAAAGCCAGTCGAGAACCTTGCGCTCAGGCTCCCCTGGGGCAACATTGCTGAGGTAATGAATGCCAACATCCCAGCTGAAACCGTTCCTTGAGAAGCTGTGTGTCAGCCCGCCGAGCGTCTCATACTGTTCAAGCACGAGTACCCTGTGCCCGGTACGTGATAGCGCCGCAGCAACTGAGAGCCCACCCATCCCGGAACCGATAACAACGACGTCCCACTTCTCATTCGCGGGCGTGTGACCGTTCTGTTCAACCATACTCTATATCTCTACGGAGTCTCCGCTACCGAGGATAACGCACCGTGACCCCAGTTTTTCTGACTCTCTCCTGAAATATCGATTGTTCGCCGGATTGTAGCGCTCCTGGATCGATCGCGACCTTCGCACGCCCATCTTCGAAGAGAAAGGCGTTGTAAAGATAGTGCGTTGTCTTCACTGCCTTCTCGCTCTCACTGTCGATATCGGTCGTTCCAGCCATTTACCCCCGACCTCTATAAGGAAACAATCTGTTAGGATCGGCAAGTACATGTTCCACCTCCTCAATCAAGATCATCTCGACCGTATTTCCATCGGTTACGGTTTTACCGGTTTCGTCGCCTCCTTATTGGCGATAGCTACTGAGTTCAGCACTTCATTGAAGTTAAGGAGAATCCACAAGTGTCCTGCGTCAGTGACAAACTTTGCCTCGCTATATCGGACCTTGTCACTGAGATGTTTGCCCATTGCCGGTGGGGCGCTTTGATCCAACTCGCAGAACCAGAAAAGGACCCTGATCCCAATCTCTTCAAGCGGGAAACCCCAAGGACGTCCGTGGTTGGCGGTCATGTCGTCCACCATGCCCTGCGTGCCGCCTCGTAAAGCCTCGGC
>CAMYOI010000778.1 GCA_947259955.1 uncultured Gammaproteobacteria bacterium | reverse complement strand
GATCGGCTCGACGGCATGAATATTCCGGCAGCCGAATAACCGGCCTCGGGATTACATGTGGCTGACGAAACTTGCCACCGCCGATATGTCGCCATCGCTGTAGTTCTGCAACGCTTCCACCATGGCCGGGTTGGCGTTTTTCCGAAAACGGTCTCGAATCCAAGTGATCTCGCGAACGAGATACGGGTAGTGCTGGCCTTTTAAAAGCGGGTAAAGCGCGCTGTTGTCACCCTCGCCATTTCGACCATGGCAGGCGACACAGTTTGCTTGATAAAGTTTTTCGCCCATTTTCAGCAACTTATCCGGACCAGTCATCGGCTTCGGATTTATAGGTAGCGAAGAAACATAAGCGACAACATCGGCCATGCCCTGCAGGCCTCCCAGCGTTCTCGGGTCTGAAAACGGGTACATCGTCGGGTTGATGCGTTTTTTCGATTGGATGTCCAAGAGCTGTTTGAGCAGCACACGCCGGTGTTGTCCCGCAATGGATGGAAACTCACCTGCGAGCCCACCGGTGCCATCGTCGCCGTGGCATGCCGCACAAAGTTCATAGAGATTTTTGCCATTGATGGGATCGGGACTCAGGTCAAGTACTTGATCGATGTATTCGACCTGCGCCAGCGTGCGGGCCGTGGCCAGTGTCAAGAACGCGAGGCTAAGTCCGAGCCAAAGTTTCTCTGGCAAATGCATATTAATTGCCTATAACTTGATTAATACCGTAATTATTTTTTAGGGTGTGGGTGGCTCGGTGATTTAACGCTTGTCTGCTCGCTGTAACTTATTTATAATTAAACCATAATATAATAATAAGCAGTTATTTTTTTGCGAGACATGAATACGATGAAGTTGGTACTGGCCTGGCTGGCAGTGACGTTGATTATTCCGGGGGTTTGGGCTCGCGATACAGGGACCTCGTTGATGAGGATAGCGTGGACATCCGTCATTACAAGTCTGAAGGCGATAAATTGCTGCTGGGTTTCGCCTGCGACTCCGGCAACGGTGTGGCTGAAATGGCAGCGGCGGCGATGATGGCAGACAACGAAGTCGAAGTCTGGATGCCTGATTTACTCAGCGCTCATTTTCTACCCGACTTGAAGAGCAGCCTGCGTGAAATCCCCGACAGCGACGTTGTCCGACTCATCAATACCGCGATGGATGAAACCGGCAAGGTTGTCTACCTGCTGTCGAGCGGGTCGGGCAGTGCGCTGCTGCTGCGTGGTTTGGCCGAATGGGAACAACAAAACCCGGAGCGCTTGAACGAGTTAGGCGGCGTCGTGTTGCTGTTTCCCCGGCTCTACGCCGCCTCACCCGAACCCGGGCGGGCACCGCTGTACATAGATGCCGTGGGAAAAACTAAAACCCCCGTGATCATCCTGGAAGGAGAAAAGACACCCAATAAATGGGCGTTGCCTGCACTCGCGGAGAAAATGCGCCAGGGCGGCAGCCCGGTCTCGACTTCGATCATCCCGGGCGTGCGGGGGTATTTCTATAAACAGAAAAATCCGTACGTGGCTGAAGACATTGTCTCCAATCAGTTGTCCGGTTTGATAAAAGCAAGCCTGGTCAAGCTGGATTGGCTGAGACGAGACGTCGCACAACGCTGATAACGATCTTGACTTGTCATGCATCGACCTGCCCGCTGACGCTTATATAACAATCATGAAAACGCGGCTCGTCTTATTTGTCACGCTCTGTTTGTGTTCTATCCCCGGATTGAATTTTGCCAACAGTGAGCTCAAACCATTTACCGGGCGCGCACCACCGCTATCCCTCGAGAGCCTTGACGGCGAGTCCGTTGACCTCAGGGACTTTAGAAGCAAATTGTTGTTGGTGAATTTTTGGGCGACCTATTGTCCACCGTGCCGTTTAGAGATCCCCTCGATGAACCGCTTGCAGGCGCGTATGGGCGATGACTTCGTGATCCTCGCGGTCAACATGGGTGAATCGGCAGATGACGTGCAGCGTTTTGTCGAGGAAGTCGAACCGGAGTTCAGAATTTTGCTGGATCACGACGGCAGCGTATTGCAGGAGTGGAAGGTATTTGCGGTGCCGTCGAGCTTCATCGTCGACCGGGAAGGCAGTATCCGCTATACCTTGTACGGCGCGGCGGAATGGGACTCCGATGAAATGATCGCGTTGCTTACCTCACTGCAATAATTCTTTGACGCGGGCGGGGTGAACCGGCCATCCGCAACCGCCACCTGGTCGCCTTGAGCAATCATGGCGTACCAGCGCTTGCCTGTAGCATCGGCGAGAAAAGCCGGGTCGCCGGCAAACAGTCTCGAAAAAAATCCCTTGTTGTCGGAGTGATCGGCAACGACCAGAAAGTCGAGTGGACGGGACAGCGCGGCCTACAAGCCGGTCGAAGAAGTCAGCTCCTCACCACGGGCAAACCGGTACGCGTCCTTCGGTCCATGCCGCGCGCCAAATGCGCCGGCATCCGAAATACGCGGATGGCGAGCGACTGCCAGGGGTGCGGAAAAGAGCATAAGAAAAACGAACGCCCTTCGCCCTTTTACCAAACGAATCCGTAACCCGGGGCGGCGCCACCCGCCGCAATAGCCGAACTCACCGCATAGGTTGCCCTAACATGGCAGGCGTGACCAACACGATTCCTTTCTCGGTGACGCGAAAGCCCCGCTTTCTGTCTTCATCGTGGTCCCTGCCGATGACCATCCGCTCTGGTATCACGCAATCGCGATCAATAATGGCTCCGAAAATATCAGCATAGCGTCCGATATCGGCGTCGGGCAACACGACAGATTGCTCGGTTTTCGAGTAGGAA
>CAMYOI010000777.1 GCA_947259955.1 uncultured Gammaproteobacteria bacterium | reverse complement strand
AAAGGTCTGCGCAATAAACGAGCCCATACTGTGTCCGAGCAGAACCACCGGTTTTCCTTCGAATTGTCCGCGACAAAAATCATTGACGGCTTCGGTATCGGAGTTGACCTTCTGCCAACCTTGCGCATCCGCGAAATGAAAAGGCTCATCACCGTGGCCGCCATGTCCGCGATGGTCATGAATGCACACCGCGTAGCCGCGCTCGCACGCAGCCGCTGCGAAGCGGTCATAACGATTTGCATGTTCGCCGAGTCCATGCACGATTTGGATAGCACAGCTGGCGTCGCTCTCTGGCTGCCAGAGTTGCGCATGAATGTCATGGCCGTCGGAGGCGACCAGAATCTGCTGTCGGTGATGTAACATGGCAGCACATCCTATACCGAACGCCGCCGCGACCAAAGCCATTCGACATGAGTAGCCTTGCCGATGATTGACCTCTACTACTGGCCAACGCCCAATGGCCACAAAATATCGATCATGCTCGAAGAGTGTGAACTCGAGTACACCACGATCCCGATTGATATTGGCGCCGGCGCGCAGTTCGCCCCTGATTTTCTCAGAATTAGTCCCAACAACCGCATGCCGGCGATCGTGGATCACGACACGGAGACTTCAGTTTTCGAAGGTGGCGCGATACTGATCTATCTTGCGGAGAAATGTGGCCAGCTCTTGCCGACTGAGACAAAGCCCCACTTCGAGGTACTGCAGTGGCTGTTCTGGCAGACCGGGGGGCTTGGACCGATGGCCGGACAGCTGAGCCATTTCGTCAATTATGCGAAGGAGACCGTTCAATATGCTCACGATCGCTATGCCAATGAGTACGATCGACTGCTTGCGGTAATGGACGTGCGCCTGCGCGATCGCGACTTTCTCGCCGGGGCGTATTCGATCGCGGATATTGCCGCGTTCCCCTGGGTGGTGCCCTACAAGAGACTCGGCAACGACCTGGATCGATTCGTCAACCTGCGACGCTGGTTTGACTCGATGAAAGGTCGCCCCGCAGTGCGCCGCGGTATCGATCTCGGCAAAGACTGGCGTCGCACCGAAGCAAGCAGTGATAAGGCACACTCGATCATGTTCACGCAGAATTCGCAAACCGTCTTCGATGCTGCCCGCGCGCTGGAGGAATAAATGAAACTGTACGACTGCGCAACGGCGCCGAGTCCACGACGGGTTCGCATATTCGCTGCCGAGAAGGGCATCCAGCTGGACATGGTCGCAATCGATCTCGCCAATGGCGAGCAGTTCGGTGACGCCTTTCGTGCCATTAATCCCGATTGCGTCGTGCCTGTGCTGGAGTTGGACGATGGCACGCGCATCACCGAAGTACTCGCAATCTGCCAGTACCTCGAAGAGCTCAATCCGGAGCCGCCCCTGATCGGCCGAACACCTGAAGAACGCGCAGCGGCTGTAGCCTGGTTTACCAAGATCGAACAACAGGGCTTGCTGGCGATGCGAGACGCGTTTCGAAATTCCGCGAAAGGGCTTAAAGGCCACGCGCTGACAGGTCCAGTCGGCTATGAGCAGATTCCCGAGCTCGCCGAGCGTGGCCGTCATTGTGTCAGGGGCTTTTTCGAACGTCTTGAACAGCAACTCGATGGCAACGAATTCGTGGCGGGCGCGTATTATTCGATTGCCGACATCACAGCGCTGGTACTCACGGACTTTGCGGCGTGGACAAAAATCGAACTCCCCGATGATTCAGTGAATCTAAGGCGCTGGTATGAAAAAGTTTCGTCGCGGCCGAGTGCCAAGGCTTGATAGTGATGTCATTCTAAATCGAGAACGCCATGTCTGTAGCAGCCGAATCCCAACTTGTCAGGGCAAAATGCAGGCGGCGCCGGAAGATCAACAGGCTGCCGCGCAACGCGAATTCGACGAGCTGGTCGATGCACTTCGCGAGAACGGTATCGATGTCATCGTTATCGACGACACGCCTCAACCGCACCCTCCGGATTCGATATTTCCAAATAACTGGGTGAGTTTGCAGGCCGACGGGCGCGTCGTCCTGTATCCAATGGAGGCGGAGAACAGACGCACGGAGCGGCGCATGGATATCGTCGCTACGCTCGATTCCGAGCTCGGCTATGCGGTGCGCGAGGTCGTCGATCTTTCGCACCACGAGCAATCGGGACATTTCCTTGAGGGCACTGGCAGCATGGTCCTTGACCGCGTTAATCGCGTGGCCTATGCGTGTTTGTCTACCCGTACGCAACTCGACGCGCTCGGCGATTTCGCGCAGCGCATGGGCTATGAGGTTGTCGCATTTGATGCGGTCGATCGCGATGGTGTCGCTATCTACCACACCAATGTACTGATGAACGTGGGCGAGAAGCTTGCTGTTATCTGTGAGGAGGCGATTCCACGAGAGGAGCAGCGCACCGCTGTTCTGCAGCGGCTAACCGATACTGGCCATAGAATTGTTTCCCTGAGCTACGATCAACTTGATGCGTTCGCCGGCAACATGCTCGAGTTGCGCGCGAAGGATGGGGAGCGACTCATCGCAATGTCGCAACAGGCGTTCGATTCGCTGAGCGGCGAACAGCTAGCGCTGCTGCAACAAAACG
>CAMYOI010000776.1 GCA_947259955.1 uncultured Gammaproteobacteria bacterium | reverse complement strand
CCGCGGATGAGTTCCGTTCGGGTCTGCACACCCTGAGCATCCTGCACGAGACGACACTGCCGTACAGTGCGTATCATTATGTCGCGGAGACAGATATGTTGGGGCAACACCTGAGAACCATGTCTGGTGCATTGCTCGGTGCGGTTTATGCGACATAAGTAAAGGCTGGATACTGGTTGGCCCTTATTCAGGCAGGAGAGCCGACCATGTTCGCAACGCTGTTCACCTATCCGTCAACACTGGCCCGCCACCGTACCGCGCCTTGTGCAGAATCCAGAGAGCGTTTTCTCGCGCATTGTGCGGAGCAGGGCTATAGCCATTCCATGCTGCAAAAGATCGCCTGGATGTTGCTGGTCCTGTCCCAGGATGCAGACCTGTGCAGATCGAAACCAGTCACACGCCAACAGGTTGAATATGCCGTTGATCACCGGGCTCGCCTTATTCAGCGAAATCAGGATATGGACCATGCCGAATCCTCTCGTCAAATGTTCATCCATTTTGCAGAACTGTGGATTCGTTTCCGGGGTAGCCTGGTGGAACGTCAAGCTGAGCCGAGACCTTTTTCGGCTTATGTCAATGAATTTGCGCATTTCATGCGCGATGAACGCGGGCTCTCACCAGTCACGATTACAACTCGCTATCAGCAGGTCACGAACTTTCTCGAAGCTGTTTGGCGCCCAGGGATTTCGCTGAGTGCGATATCTGTCAAGGATGTTGATGCCTATCTCGCCCATCAGGGCAATCAGGGTTGGCGCCGCACGTCGCTACATACTTTAGCCAGCACTCTGCGCTGTTTCTTTCGTTACGCCGAAGGGCGGAAGTGGTGCAGCGCAATCGCGGCAGCCATCGAAGCGCCACGTTTGTTTACCCAGGAAGGCTTGCCTCTGGGGCCGACCTGGGATGAGGTGCAACAACTCATTGCCAGCACCACGGGCGATCGCGCGGTGGATATTCGTGATCACGCCATCTTACTCTTGCTGGCCGTCTATGGATTGCGCCGCTGCGAAGTGGCAGGGCTGTGCCTGGACGATGTGGACTGGGAAGGCGAGGTTCTGCATGTAGTGCGCGAGAAGCAGCGCTGTACGCAATATTACCCGTTGGTCGCATCAGTGGGTAACGCGATTGTGCGCTACCTCAAGGAGACCCGTCCACAGTGTGCTCACCGCGAGCTGTTTATGACACTTCACGCCCCAATTCGCCCGCTCCTGCCGGCCAGCATTACGCCGATCGTGCACTCCCGGCTCGCCACCCTCGGAATCGATGTTCCCCGGCGCGGCGCGCATTGTTTGCGCCATGCTTGTGCCCGACACTTGTTGGCGAGCGGCTTTTCTCTGAAACAAATCGGCGATCAGCTCGGGCATCGTAGCGCTTCAGCCACCCGGCACTATGCCAAGGTGGATCTCGATGGCCTGCGACAGGTGGCAACACTCGATTTGGGGGGTATGCTATGAGACTTGTCGATGGCGTTACCGAGTATGTGACCTATAAACGTGCGCTTGGCATGTGTTTCGATTCTGAAGCCCGCATTCTCACCTCTTTTTGCCGTTATCTGGGCGATGTGCCTATAGCATCAGTCACCGCCGATCGCGTGCGGGTCTATCTGGACGGTGAGCTACCCGTTTCCAGCTATTGGCAGCACAAGCATACGGCCCTTGCCGGCCTGTATCGATTTGCATTGGCACGTGGATATGTTACGTCTTCGCCATTTCCTTTCAGTTGCCCTCGGCTTCCACCCCCTCTGGTGCCGTATATCTATTCCCGGGCGGAACTGAAACAACTACTGGACGCAACACCGGCGGCGTGCGGCCGGCGTGTCCCGTTCGATGCGTATGTATTGCGCAGCCTGCTCCTTTTGTTATATGGGGCATGTCTTCGCCCCAGCGAAGGACGTCAGCTGACGATGAAGGATGTCGACCTTGTGCAGCAACGCAATCTCGCCCACGCCAACACGCCCGATGCGCCGCTCTTTTGCTTTCGAGACGGCCGCGCGCTGAGCAAATCAGTCGTTGGCAGCGCGTTTCGCCGGCTGCGGCGGATTGCCGGCATCGAACGTCAGGACGGTGCCCGCTATCAGCCCCGGTTGCATGACTTGAGGCATACGGGCGTCGTTCATCGACTGGTTGGCTGGTATCAGCGCGGCGCAGATGTACAGCGCCTGTTGCCGCAACTTGCCACTTATCTCGGCCATGTCGACCTCTCCGCCACGCAGCGCTACCTCACGCTAACCCCGGAACTCCTGCACGAAGCGAGCTTACGCTTCGAGCACTATGCTAAGGAGGCCTGTCATGACTAACCCAGCCTCGCTTGGCCCCTGGATTCGGCGCTTTTTACACGAGTATGTGGTGACCGAACGGAATCTCGCGGTCAATACCCAAAAAAGTTACCGCGACATGCTCACGCTGCTACTTCCCTTTGTGGCCAGCAAGATCCACAAACCAATCGATCGTCTGACCGTCGACGATATCGCACCACAGATCGTCCGATTGTTCCTTACCCACATAGAACAGCACCGGTGCTGCACAACCAGCACGCGTAATCAGCGTTTGGGCGGTATCCATGCGTTGGCACGATTCATCGCAGAGCACAATCCGGAGCAGATCGACTGGTGTGCTCAGATTCGTTTGATTCCGTTCAAGAAGACCAGCCAACCGGCCATTACGTATCTGGACAGGGTGGAGATGGATGCTTTGTTAGCGGCCCCCGACGACCAAACGGCGCAAGGCCGTCGTGAATATGCCTTGTTGTTATTTCTGTACAACTCCGGGGCACGGGTGAGCGAGGCAGCGCAACTCAGGATCGAAGATGTTGACTGGCATTCACAATGTGTGACGATCGTCGGCAAGGGCGGCAAACAGCGTCGTTGTCCTCTCTGGACCTCGACACTCGATCACTTGCGCGACCTCGCCGGCACAAGGGGAGCGTCCGAATCGATGTTCCTGAATCGCTGTCATCAGCAAATGACCCGGTCCGGGATCCACGCCCTGGTCAAACGCTGCGCCACCAGGGCATGTGCCCGGACACCGTCACTGAGGAACAAAAACGTAAGCCCCCATGTGATCAGACATACCACGGCCTCACATCTACTGCACGCCGGCGTAGATATTAATACCATTCGCGGTTGGTTGGGTCACGTTTCGATCAATACGACAAACATCTACGCCGAAACAGATCTGGAGACCAAGGCGCAAGCGCTTGCTACGTGCGCCATTGCTGACGTGACGGTAGCCACAAACCACTGGCATCATCAGCCGGATCTGATGGAGTTTTTACGCACGCTATAAACAAAAAGTTATGTGCTGTTCCGAAACTCGCCAACCATGCTGACAGCGGGAGATGAGCCTGAGCAGCACATATCTGTCTCCGCGACATAATGATACGCACTGTACGGCAGTGTCGTCTCGTGCAGGATGCTCAGGGTGTGCAGACCCGAACGGAACTCATCCGCGG